>NZ_RAWC01000219.1:0-15251 GCF_003611685.1 Corallococcus sp. CA049B
TGCGAGGGCTTGGGGCTGGACGGGGGGGACTGCTCGGCCATGGCGACTGACGACGACGAACGCGTCAGTCTACCTTGGCCACGCGGCGGCGATCACCGAGGAACTCTTCCACTCCCAGCACGATGTTCTTCGCCACCTCGTCCTGGTAGCGCTCGGACGCCAGGCGCTTCTCCTCCTCCGAGTGCGACAGGAAGGACGTCTCCACCAGGATGGCGGGCATCTTCGCGCCCAGGAGCACGTAGAACAGCGCCTCCTTGTGGCCCAGGTCCTTGATGCCGTCGTACTTGCCGGCCAGGCCCGTCACCAGGTTGTGCTGCACGGCGTTCGCCAGCCGGCTCGACTCCTCCGTGTTCGCCTTGGTGGCCAGGTCCGCCAGGATGAACTGGAGGTCGCTGATGCCCTTCTCGGAGGACGCGTTCTCGCGAGCGGCCAGGCGGATGGAGTAGCGGTCCGCGGACGTGTTGAGCGTGTACGTCTCGATGCCGCGCAGCTTGTGCGTCGCCGCCGAGTTGCAGTGCACCGAGATGAACAAGTCGCCGTGCGCCTCGTTGGCCAGCTTCGCGCGGTCCTCCAGGCGGATGAAGGTGTCGTCGTCGCGGGTGAGCACCACCTCCAGGCCCTTCTCCCGCAGGCCGTCCGCGACCTTCTTGGAGATGGCCAGCGCCACGTCCTTCTCCTTCGTCCCCGCCTTGCCAATGGCGCCGGAGTCATGGCCGCCGTGGCCCGCGTCGATGACCACGCGACGCACCTTCAGCCCCAGCTGCTCCGCCAGCGTCAGCTCCGCGTGGCGGGACTGCTTCGCCACGGCCTTGAGCCGGGCCTGGGCCACCTGCGCGTCCACGGGCGCCGTCACCGGGCGAGGAGCCTCCGGAGCGGCCGGCTTCGACGCCGCCGCCACGGGGGCGGCCGGCTTCGGCGCCAGCGGGGCGTTGTCCACCACGGGAGCCGGGGCCTTCGACGCCACGGCCGCGACCTCCACGGGGGCCTCCGGCTTCGAGGGCTGCGACGTCCCGTGCGAGGACGCCACCGCCTCCGGAGCCTTCGCGTCGGCGACGGTGGGCGCGTCCACGATGTGCGCCGCGGAGTCCTTGACGGAGGTGTCCGAGGCCGGGGCGCTCGGCTCCAGGCGCGGCAGCACCGGCGACGGCTCGCGAGCGAGCTTGGAGATGGCGTCCACCAGCGGCGAGCTGGGGTTCGCGGCGGCGACGGCGTGGTCCGGCGTGGACTTCACCACCGGGGGCAGCGGCTTCACCGTGGGCTTCGCGGGCGGCGTCTTGCTGGGCGGAGGCAGCGAGGCCAGCAGCGACTTCAGCTCCCGGGCCTGGTCGCCCTTGGGGTTGGTGGCCAGCGATTCGTTGAGGATCTTCCGGGCCGCCTCCGGCTTGTCCAGGCGGTTGACGTGGATGCGCGCCAGCGCCAGCGCCGCGTCATCCGCGAGCCGGTGCTTCGGGTGCGCCTCCACCAGCTTCGAGTAGTCCGAGATGGCCGCCTGGAGGTCCTCGTCCACGAAGGAGATGCGGCTCAGTTCCTGGAGCAGGTCGCCCGCGGTGAAGAGGGCGTCGGGGGCGCGCTCGCTCTTGGGGAAGCGCGTGGCCACGGCCTCGAAGCGGTGCGCCACGTTGAGCCAGTGGTGGCGCAGCTTGCGGCGGGACGCGTCGTCCTTCAGCGCGTAGTAGGCGCGGCGGGCCTGCTGGTACGCCTCCTCCGCTTCGTTGCGCTTGCCGGCACCGACGGCGCTCGGGGCCGTGAGGAGCAGCAGGGGCAGCACGAAGTGGGAGAAGCGTACGCGCATGGAAGCCTCCGGATGTTGCAGCTACAGGCGTGTGTCACACGGCCTCCAGGGGCCAGCAACTTTTCAACCCCACCTGTCCGTCGGTCAGCGCACCCAGCCCAGCGTCCGCGCCAGCTCCTCGTCGATGACGCGGCACCAGCCCGGCTCGGAGGGCACCACGGCGGCCAGCACCTTGCCGCCATTGCGCACCGGGGCCCGCTGGGGGCGGCAGCGCGCCCGCACGGCGTGTTTCACGTCCTGGCGGAAGAAGTGCGCGGGGAACACGGCCTCGCCCTTCCCTTCCGGCAGATAGCCCTCGTCCGGTGTGAGCCACACCAGCGCGCCCAGGCGCAGGGGCACGACCTCCCGGCGCCACAGCCGCCGCACCTCCCACGCGAAGCCGCCCAGCGCCACCAGCGCGCCCAGGCCCAGGCCCCAGGGCAGCAGGCCCACCCGGGCCGCCCGGGCCCGAGCATGGGTCGCCTCGCGAGGCCGTCCCGGCTGGGACGGATCCACCAGCAGCTGCACCCGGGCGCCGTGGCCCAGGCCCGCCGCGTGTTCCGCCGCCGTGCGCACTCCCGACACGGAGTGCTCCTCGCCCGCGAACGTGTAGAGGACGTCCAGCGTGCCCTCGGCGTCCTCGTGCTGGCTCGGAGGGGGCGAGTGGCTCGCGCCCACCACCGCGTCCACCAGCTCCGCGCGGGACGTGAAGCGCTGCTCCTCGATGAAGTAGCGGCCGACGGAGCTGGCACCCAGGCCCAGCACGGCGATGATCGCCAGGCCCAGCACCACCCCTCGCACCAGGCGCGCCACGGCCCCGGGCACCTGGGCAAGTCGGACACCGCGGGGGGCATGGGGGATGGCGAGCTGCATGGCGGGTGTGGAGCCTACTTCACGACGGGTGCATGCGCTCCATTCGTGCCCGCTTCAGCGTGCGGTGTAGCCGCCGTCGACCGGCAGGGCCACGCCAACGACGAAGCTCGCGCCAGGGCTGCAAAGCCAGAGCACGGAGGCCGCGATTGAGCGCGGCGCTCCTCGTCAGGCCAATCACTAGGCGTCCACAGGTGCCAGCGAGCGCGCCAGTATGACGGCGGCGGAGGCGGCGACGACCAGCGTGCTGACCAGGAACACCGCCCCCAGGCCGGCCCCGTTCGCGACTATGCCCAGCACAGGGCCGGTGAGCCCCAGCGACAAGTCGAGGAAGGCGGTGTACGCGCCCATCGCCATCCTGCGGATCTGCGGCGGTGCTCCACGGAGCGCCTCGACCCCGAGCCCGGGATACACGAGCGAGTAGCCACCCCCCGTGAGCGTGGCGCCCGCGAACGCGAGCGCGGGTGAATGCGCGAGCCAGATGAGCGCCTGCCCGCCGGCCTCGCGAGCACTGCGGACCTTCGTGGAGTCGTGGAGTACCTGCGCGGCGTGCGGCGCCCACCTTCCGCTTCGTAGCGGCGCCTCAAATCAACACGATAGGATCGATGCTTGATTGACCGTGCCGTGCCCCTGGGAGGACGACCATGCCGACCGTCTCCATCAAGGTGATTCCTGACAACACCCTGCGCTTGGCGCTTGACGGACATGTCTGCTGTTTCAACCCGATGACGGAGGAAGAGGAGCGGGAAGAGGCCGACGCTGACACCCTCTTCATCCTCGAAAGCGGGGAGCTGACGCAGAAGCAGGGCCCCTCGGCCTTGAGCGTCGAGGCCTATGAGCTGGAGAACGGGATCAAGCTCCTCCGAAAACCCTCCTCGGAGATCTGGTGCTCGCGCTCCTTCAAGCAACACATCGAGCAACGCCTCGAGGATGCCAGGGCGGGCAGGTGCCGGTTTCCGGGCCAGAAGGCATTCTATTCGAGCCTCGCGGGCAAGGTTCATTGGCTCCACCCCCAGCACGTGCTGGACCGGAACGGCTTCAGCCTCCGCCTGCTCGAGTTCACCCAGCAGCCCATTGCCCCCGCGCGCAGGTCTGGAGTCCTGATCACACTTGGGGAGAGAAACCTCCTGGTCGCGAATGGCTCCGCCTGCGAGGGTGATTACGCCGGCGCGACCGTGCCCGAGTTGGAGTTGCTGATCCTGGATCCCGACGTCCCGAAGGAACGCGCCACGCAGCTCGTGAAGTTCATCCGGTTCCTGCGCCCGGCAAGGCTCTTCCTCAAGCCCCGGAGCGTTGGGAAGAAGCTGCACATGGAGCTGCTCGAGCAGCTCAAGTCCCAGGCACCAGAGATCGAGGTCATCCGGCAGAAGGCGCTCCAGCTGACCTTTTCCTGAGTCCTCAAGGAAACGTCACGTTCCCCAACGTGATGTGCCGGGGCCCGTTTGCTTCCCAGAGCTTGAGCGAGAACGGTCCCTGGACGTCAGCCGCAGGCGCCTCTGCCTCCACGAACACGCGTGCCCCGGGGCCTCCTGGCAGGATGGGCGTTGCCTGCCAGACGCGGAGGACCTTGAATTCCTCGCCAGACTTGCTCTTGAGCGTCGCCCCTTCCGCGGTCCACGGTGGCGTTCCGGCCTTCACCTGGATCAATAGATCCACGGCCACCAGCTTGCTGGAGCGATAGCTGCTGACGACCGATGCCTCCAGCTGATGGGTCGGCGATTGCACGATGGCCTTGGTCAGGACGTGACCCGCCACTCCGTTCGGGTCCAATCCGCCGCTGAAGAGGATGCCTGTCAAGCCGCCTGGAGTCTCGTGCTCGGACGTCACGCGCACCAGCTCTTCCCTGCAACGGAACGCCTCCACTCGCACGTCCCGGAGCTCTTGCTGATACGACTCGATCGTCCGCCGTTTCCGGAAGATTTCGAGGGTGGCCTCGGCTTTCGCCGGATGGACCCGCAGCAGGAATATCGCCGCCAAGGGCGCGGCACCGTCCCGAAAGCGTGCCACGAGCCTGAATGTCTCGCCTGGCGTGGCGTTCGCCGAAGGCACGAGCCTGAGGGTCGCCTGCCCCACATCCACCAGCGAGAAGCGCTCCAGGCCTTCCAATTCGATGCTCTCCCGCTGCAACTCCGAATCGAAGAGAAGCATCGTGGACAGGCCCGGGCTGACCATCACTTCACCGACGCCGCCAGCTCCCTCTGGGCTCAGTTCGATGCGGCGTGCTCCTGGCACTGAAGATGAGTCCTCCAACTGCGCCCCCACGTCACTCCCGACGAGGAGCAGCCCCATGAGGACGACCTGCATTGAAGATTGCACTCGAGGATCTTCCCTTTGGAGTCGCTACTCGAACTTGGCGACCGCCTTCACATAAGCCGTCGTCCAGATGCGCGCGTGGGAAGGAGAGTCATCACCTGCTTCTCGCGCCATCCCTCGCGGCCCCTCTTCTGCATGCACGTCAAAGCAGACAGGGAAGCTGTCGCCTTCGGGCGTTGTTGCCCAGGTCAGGCGAACATAAACGCGGTCACGCACGATGCTTCGCCCCGACAAGACGATTCCGCCCGGCAACCCCTTCCATCCACTCGGGAGGCTGACTTCAACTGGGCCCTCTCCAACTGAAATGAGATGAGGTCTTCCTAGCGCGAAGAGCGCCGCCTGCTTGTCTCCAATATCGGCTCCCCACTTCTTCATGGCCTTCACGGCTCCCACCGGACACGGCTCCGGCGGCGGAGGCTGGCGCACCTGCGCTCCAGGACACGCGAGCGCCGTGCAGGCCGCCGCCGTGCTCACAGCACGGGCCATGACGCTCATGCCCTTCTTCGCGGGCTTCGAGGGGAGCTGAAGGGGCTGCGTGTCTTTCGGCGGCGTCGTCACGGTGGCGGAATCCTCCTGGTGCGTCGCGGGAACCGCGACGGCCGCGGCGGGGGCCTCCGGCCCGATGGAAGCCGCGGCGCGGTCAGCTTGAGGCGACTTGCCAGAAGCCGCTACTTCCTGATGCCCCGGAGTCCCCCCGGCGATTCGTGACGGCACTTGCATCAGCGCTGTTCCCGCGGCCAGCAACCCCAGAACCAGCACCACGGCCATCCACGCTCGCGAACGCCCGCGCGGCTTCGAAGTCGCCTTCTCGGTGGTCGCGGAGACGGTCGTCGCGGCTCCGGCAACGGGCGGCGGCGCCCGCCTACCCCTGCGAGGCCGGTACAGGGGCGCATGCAGCCACTTCTCCTCACTGTCCTTGTCCCCCTCCGTCGTCGCGGTGTCCTCGCCGTAGGCATCGCAGAGAGGCACGTCCCATGTCGCATCCGCGTCCGCCAGCACCCGCTCCAGCTCCGTCACGGCGGCCAGGGCGCTCAACGTGCGCGTCTCCGGCGTCTTCTCCAGGAGGCACATGCACACGTCGCTCAGCGCGCAGGGCACCCGTGCGTTCTCCGAGTGCGGAGGAACCGGCTCACGCGTCATCACGGCCTTGATGAAGCTGGGGTCGTCGGCCTCATCGAAAGGCTTGCGCGCCGTCAGCAGCGTGTAGAGGACCAGGCCCAGCGCCCACAGGTCGTCCGAGGGCCCTGCTTCGTACCGGGCACCAGGCACGTGGACATGCCGCCGGAAGAAGCGCCACGCCTCCGGAGCGCGGTATTCCGGAGTCCCCGGCGGGAGGATGTCCACCGTCAGGCCCCGCGCGCCCTCGTAGTCGCCGATGCCGAAGTCCACCAGCTTGGCCACGCCGTCCAGGGCCCGCACCATGACGTTGGCCTCCTTGACGTCCCGGTGCAGCACGCCCGCCGCGTGCGAGGCCGCCAGCGCCCGCGCGACATCCAGCGCCACGCGCGCCACCTGCCGCGCCGAGGGGTTCTCCTCGTCCGCCCAGACGTCCAGCCGGCGCCCATCCACGTACTCCATGGCGATGACGCCGAATCGCGGCGCCCCGGGTGGCCACAAGCCATACCCCTGGAGCCCCACCACGTTGGGGTGGCGCAGCCTCAAGAGGATGGAGACCTCACGCTCCACCCGCTCACCCAACAGGGGCAGGTGCAGCAGCTTCAAGGCGAAGGGCTTCTCCGCGCCGCGCGCGAGGTACACCGTGCCGAAGCCGCCCTGCCCCAGCTGGCGCTCCACCGTGTAGCCCAGCACCTCGGCTCCGGGTGGCAGGATGGCGGGCGGCGGCCTCATGACGTCGTTCCCCGGCCCCTTTGGACCACTCGCATGTGACGTCCTCTCCGCGCGGGCATGCACGCTGCCGGCAGCCCGGCGTCGTCTGATAAACCTCGCGCGGCACTTGGGTGCCCCATCCACGCATCCTCTCTACCCGCTCCCGAGCCGGTCCCATGAATGAAGAACTGGCCATCACCATTGGCAGAACCGCCCGCGCCGCCCGCGAAGAGCAGGGCCTGACTCAGGCCGAGGTGGGCCCCCGCGTCGGCCTGCTCTCCACGGTCTACAGCCGCCTGGAGCGCGGGAAGATGCTGCCCAGCGTCCCGACACTCTACCGGCTGTGCATGGAGCTGAAGGTGTCCCCGGAGGACATGCTGGGCCTCACCGCCCTGGTGCGGGGCCGCAAGGGTCAGCGTCCGCGCCCACGTGAGGACGAGACGCCCGCCCTGAGGCGGCTGCTCTACCTCGCGCGCAAGCTGGACGCGGAGAAGTTGGAGGCGCTCCTCCATGTCGCCACCGTCCTGACCCGCTGACGGCGGCTACTTCCGCGGAGACAGGCCGCCGAGTTCGTGCGCCTCCAGCCCTTCCAGGAAGAGGCCCCCCTCGCCGAACTCCACCACGTCCCGAAGGCAGCTGCCTTCGGCCAGCACGGTCGCCACCTCCTCGGACGCTTCGTGGCGTCCATAGCCCGGGTGCCGTTTCGCCAACGCGGTCCGGAGCGCGTCACGCATGTCCGACGCCGTGGCGAAGCGCTCCGTCGGGTCGGCGCGCAGGGCCGTGTGCAGCAGCGCCTTCACCTCCGGCGAGAGCCCCGCCACCGCCGCCTCGACGTCCGCCGGGCCGAACCGGGCGAGCAGGATGCGCATCTGCGTCAGCGGCAGGGAGGGAAGGACTTCAATCCGCAGAGGCGCCAATCCGCTGGCGGAGCAATGCACGTCCTGCACGTCGAAGAGGTGCTTGCCGGTGAGCAACTCCACCAGCAGCACGCCCAGACCGAAGACGTCGGAGCGCGGCGACAGCGGCTGCTTCTCCAGGTACTCAGGCGAGGCATAGGCCACGTCTCCCCGGACGAGGTTCAAGGGAGACTCCTCGCGCCCCACCATCACTGAGTACGCCGCGCCGAAGTTCGTCAGCTTCACGCCGCCGTGCGCGCCCACGTAGACGTGCCGGGGATTCACGTCGCGGTGGATGAGGCCGAGCGGCCTCCCTTCCTCGTCCGTCAGACTGTGCGCATGGTGTAACGCCTCCGCGAGCTCCGTACCCACGTAGAGGCCGAATGCCTCGGAGACAGGCCTGCCGCGCGCGACCCCGGCGCTGATCAGTGTCTCCAGTGAAGGCCCGTCCACGTGCTCCATGACGACGTGCAGGAAATCCTCGTGCACCTTGCGGAAGTAGACCTGGGCGATGCTGGGGTGGTTGAGGCGGAAGGCCAGCTGCACCTCTTCCAATAGCCGCTTGCGGCGCAGGTACGTGGAGGGGTTGGGCAGCCGCCGCACGAGACAGAGACCCGCCACTGCGTCGTCGGCCTCCAGACGCCGATGAGCCAGCATCAGCAGTTCCCCCGTCTGCGTCCGCACCAGCTCACGGATGGCCTCGTACCGGACACCGTCGACGCAGAAGAGGCAGCGCGGCGCTTCAGGCGTCGGCGGCGGCATGCGACGCGCGGGCCGCAGGCTACCTCCGCAGTAGGGGGTGGACGGGGTCATGGCTCCTCCGGGCATGAGCTGGGGCGCGAGCGCGCCACCCGGGTATCTTTCCTGAATGTCCTCAATAAGTCTATTGGCATGAACTTTTCAGGTCTAGTCGGTCCCATTCGGGGCGCAGCAGGCACTGAAGCGCTGGGAGGAAGGGACCTGGGCGCTCGACCCGGAATAGCGCGCCCAGAATGCTCGCCCCTCACTCGCGCCCGCGTCAGCGCTTCAACCGCTCCAGGAAGATGGCAGCGTTGCGAGGCCCCAGGCCGTCGTAGGAGCCCAGGCGGCCGCCTACCTCCCGCAGGAAGTGGATCCACTGGTCCTTCTTCGACAGGCCCGGCGGCACGGTGATGCCCACGGTGTTGTACGGGTAGTTGCGCACCAACTCCACGAACTTGCCCAGCGCGTCCGCGTTGCCCTTGGCGTTCGCGGAGCCGGCATCGCCAATCGCGAGGAGCATCCGGTAGCGCTGGTCCGGCGTGAGGCCGAAGTCGTTGGCCACCTTGTCCAGCTGGGACAGCTTGGACGCCGCGCCGGGGAAGAAGTCCGGGAACGTCTTGCCCAACTGGAGCACCTGATCGCGCGTCCACCCGGTGGACTTCACCAGGGACTCCACCTGCTCCGGCGACGAGTACCGCTCCAGGTTGGTGACCTGCTCCGCGTCCGCGCCCGCGCGGGTCAACAGCGTGCGCTGCTCCGCGCGCAGCTGGGACGCGGCCTCGTACGCCTGCCGGGACAGGATGCTCATGCTGACCAGCTCACCGATGAGGTAGACCGCCGCGCCCGCCGCCGCCAGCGGGACGCCCACGCCCGTGGAGCCCATGGCGATCAGCGCTCCGCCGACGATGCCCATCGCGTCCCCGGCGATGGACATGCCCGTGCCCGCGTTGCCCTGCCCCGCCGCGAGCTCCTTGCCCTGCACCACCAGGTCCAGCGCGGCCCCGAACGCGCCCAGGCCTCCCGCGAACCTCGTGGCCACCAGCGCTCCGCCGGACTTGTTCACCGCGCTCAGCGCGGTGCTCGTGAGGCTGGCCATCTGCTGCGCGGTGAAGGTCCCCGCCCACAGCGTCCCCAGCGGGTCCTTCGCTCCCGCGGAGTGCTTCGTCTGGAGGACGCCCAGCACCAGCCCCGCCGCCGCGAAGGGCGTGCCCCACGGTGACGAGCGGGACTCCAGCTGCTGCAACGTCTTCAAGCCCTTCTGGGGATTGCCAACCGCCAGGTCCCGCAGGCCCGCGAGCCCCGTGCGCATCGCCTGCGGCAGGTTGTTGACCTGAAGGTCCGCCTTCGCGCCGCCCAGCTGCTGCGCCAGGTACCCCTCGACGAGCAGCTTCTGGATTTCGTCCACCGCCTGCGTGGGCGTGGCGTTCGGGAACTTCTCGTAGAAGCTCACCAGCGCGCCGGACACGGCCTTCTCGCGCACGGTGTCCAGCGGCAGCGACTTCATGAAGGGCGCGAACGCGGAGCCGGGTGCCTCCATCTTCGCGGCCCACTTGAGCGCCTCGCCCGCGCTCTTGGACTGGGCCAGCGCGGTGTACGCGGCCTGGATGGACCGGGCGTGCGCGGAGCCATCTGGCCCCCGCAGGGCCTGCTCCAGCTGGGGCGCGTTCTTCGCGAGCGTGGTCTCCAGCGCCTTCGCCTTCTCGTCGAAGCGGGCGTAGTCCTTCCCGTGCAGCTTGCGGAACTCCTCGATGTAGGCGCGCTGCTGGTTGTCGGTGAGGTACGGCCCGAAGGACGCGATGTCCCCCGCGAGCCGCTGCTCCAGCGCGTTGCGCTCCGCCAGGGCCCCCGTGTACGCCTGCTCGGCGGCGTGCACCTGGGACACCGCCGTGTCCAGCTTCGCGTCCACGGCCGCGCCCGCGCTGCCCAGGCAGGACACCAGCACGTCCCGGTCCGCTGGCAGCAGGTGGCCCCGCTTCGCCGCCGCCTCCAGCGCGGGCTTCATCGTCGTGGGGTTCCCCTGCCTCGCCACCGCCTCCAGCGCGCAGTCCGCCACCCGCAGCGTGCCCACGGAGGTGATGCCCGGAGGCCGGGGCGGCGGGTTGGGCACCGCCTCCTTCACGCCATGGGCGAAGTCCTTGCTCAGCGCGTCCTCCAGCGTGCGCGCGGGCGTGGCCTGCAACAAGTCCATCAGCTTCGCCTGGAGCGCGGGGTTGCCCGCCGCCTTCTCCAGCGCCGCGTTCGCCGCGCCGGTGAGGTCGCGCGCCTGCGAATACCCCTGCGTCAGCAGCGTCCACGCCTCCGCCACGTTCACGGTGGACGCGCTGTCCCCCACCGCTTGCGTGGACGAGACGCTGGCCGAAGCCATCGTGCTGTACCCCAGCAGGTCCGGTCCCTTGCGCGGTGGAGCCGGCACGAACGCGTCCTGCGGCTCGGGCGGCGGAGGTGGCGGCGGCGGGGGCGGAGCAGCCGGCTCCGGCTCCCACGTCGTACCCACCTGCGAAACGCTAGACGACGATCCTGTACTCGAAATGGTGCTCATGCGGTGCCCTCCCCCAGGGCGGACGGACGGAAGCACCGTTGTGGAGACAGCCCCCTCGCTTCCGTCCTGATTTCATTATCGAACGAGGACGGAAGCGATTGCGTGGGGGCCCCCTGCCCTTCAAGGCAGGGTCCGAGGCGTCACGGCAGGTACGTCACCTCCAGCGTGGGGCGCTTCGACGCGTCCGAGTACTCACGCGAGTAGTAGCTCGTGAGGTAGTGCGGGCTGGAGAGCCGGAAGGAGACGCGCCGGTCGGAGGCGTCCGAGGCGGCCTGGAGCACGGGGATGAAGTTCGTATCCTCCGTGACGCCCATTTGGTCGAAGTTCGGGTTGATGGTGGGGTACCAGAGCCACCACCAACCCAGGGGGGAACCGGTGGCCGCAGGCTGGTTGTTGTACGTGATGCTGTACTCACCCCAGCTGTTGTCCGGCACCAGGTACGTGTAGACGTTGCCATCGCCACCGGGAGACCGGCCCCAGAACGACGTGGCGGACAGCTTCACGGACTGGATGGCCGACCCCGCGGGGATGCTCGCCAGGTTGAAGCGCAGGAAGATCTTCTGGTCGGCGCTGTCGTAGATCACCAACTCCTGCTCGCTTCCGTAGTTCCAGTCGGACTCCCCCCAGTAACTGCGGTGGACGTAGGCATCCGCCTCCGGCTCCAGCACCGTGGTGACGGGCCCCAACTCATAGGTGAGCGTCAGCGCCGGACGCTGGGCCGCGTTGCTGTACTCCCGCGAGCGGTAACGCGTCTTGTAGCCCGGCGAGTGCAGCCGGAAGCTCACCAACTTGTCCCCGGCCAGTTCACCCTGAACGACGGGGATGAGCGCGGCATTGGAATTGACGCCCCGCTTGTCCTCCGGCGTGAAGTCGTACCAGAGGAACCACTCCCCCACCGTGCTCGACGCAGGAGCGGGCCGGTTGTTCCAGGTGATGCCCATCTCCTGCCACGAGTCGTCCGCGACGAAGGACGTGTACACGTTGCCGTCGCCCCCGTACGCGTAGCCGTCGTAGGCCAGCGCGCTGAGACTGGCCGCGGTGATGACCGCGTTCGCGGGCAGGCTGCTCAGGTCGAAGCGCAGGTAGGCCTCGGCGAACTCCCGGTTCACGACGAGCGTCCCATGGTTTCCGAAATTCGAATCGGGCACGCCGGGCGAGACGTAGGAATCCGCGACGGGCGTGAGCGTCACCGTCGTGGAGGCCAGCGCCAGCGACGGGGCCGACAGAGCGGCCACCGCCAGCAGCGTTGTTACAGAAGATGAAGACGGAAGTCTGAAGCGACTCATCATGTCTGCCTTTTTCGTGAGGAGAGCAGTGATTGCTCTCAAGCTCACGGACCGGGCAGGCAGAATCTCTATTCAGCTCAACCCAGCGTCTGCTTCAACTTCGCCAGCAGGTTGAGCGCGTCCAGCGGGGTCATCCGGTCAATGGACACAGCCCGGAGTGACTCCAGCACCTCCGCGTGCGCGGGAGGCACGGCGGCCGGAGCCGGCTGCGGCGCCCCTCCGAACAGCCCCAGCTGCCCCGCGTTCGCCGGAGCCGCGCGCTTCGTGGAGCGCACCGCCACGCGGGGACGGCCCGCGTCGTCCAGCTCGCCGGACTCCAGGTTCTGGAGCAGCTCGCGGGCGCGCGACACGACCTCCGGCGGCAGGCCCGCGAGCTTCGCGACCTCGATGCCGTAGGAGCGGCTGGCCCCGCCAGGGATCAGCTTGCGCAGGAAGATGACCTTGCCGCCCTGCTCCTTCACGGCGATGCACAGGTTCTTCACCCGGGGCCGCTCGCGCGCCAGGTCCACCAGCTCGTGGTAGTGCGTGGCGAAGAGCGAACGCGCGCCCACCTTGTCGTGGATGTGCTCCGCCACCGCCCACGCGATGGACAAGCCGTCGAACGTGGACGTGCCACGGCCAATCTCATCCAGGATGACCAGGCTCTTGTTCGTGGCGTGATGGAGGATGTGGCTCGTCTCCGTCATCTCCACCATGAACGTGGACTGACCGCGCGCCAGGTTGTCCGCCGCGCCCACGCGCGTGAAGATGCGGTCGCACAGGCCGATGCGCGCCGCCTTCGCCGGCACGAACGAGCCCGCCTGCGCCATCAGCGCCGTCAGCGCCACCTGCCGCATCACCGTGCTCTTGCCCGCCATGTTCGGGCCGGTGATGACCAGCAGCTGCGCGTCTTCTGGATCCAACCGCACGTCGTTGGGGACGAAGGACTCGCCCGCGCCCAGCATCCGCTCCACCACCGGGTGCCGGCCGCCCGAAATCGTCAGCCCCTCCCCTGAGTCCACCTGGGGCCGCGTGTAGCCGTACTCCGCCGCGCACCGGGCAAACGACACCAGCGCGTCCGCCGTGGCCACCGCCTCCGCCGCGGAACGGATGCGCGGCGCCGCGGCGATGACCTTCGTGCGCAGCTCCTCGAACAGCTGGAGCTCCAGCACCACCCGTCGCTCCTCCGCGGTGAGGACCTTCTCCTCGTACTCCTTCAGCTCCTCGGTGACGAAGCGCTCCGCGCCCACCGTGGTCTGCTTGCGGATGTAGTCCTTGGGCACCGCGTGGAGGTTCGCCTTCGTCACCTCCAGGTAGTAGCCGAAGACCTTGTTGTAGCGGATCTTCAGCGAGGAGATGCCCGTGCGGTCCTTCTCCCGCTGCTCCAGCTTGAGCAGGTAGTCCTTGCCCGTGGTGGACAGCGCCACCAGGTCGTCCAGCTCCGCGTGGTAGCCCTGCCGGATGAAGCCGCCATCGCGGATGACCACCGGCGGCTCGTCCGTCACCGCGCGCATCAGCAGGTCCGCCAGCTCCGGCAGCGCGCCCAAGGGCCCGGCCAGCGACTTCAACAGCCCCGCGTCACACCGGGCGAGCGCCGCGCCCAGCTTGGGCAACTGCGTCAGCGACAGCCCCAGCGCGCGCAAGTCACGCGCGTTGCCCGCGCCCAGCGACAGCCGGCCGCACAGCCGCTCCAGGTCGCCCACCTCCTTGAGCGTGGCCACCAGCTCCTCGCGCCACACGCTCTTGCCGGACAGCTCCTCCACTGCATCCAGCCGCGCCTCGATCTCCGGCAGCGAGCACAGCGGCGCGGACAGCCACCGCGCCAGCTTCCGCGCGCCCAGCCCCGTGGCCGTCCTGTCCAACACGCCCAGGAGCGACCCCTTGCGGCCTCCGTCGCGCAGGCTCTTGAGGACCTCCAGGTTGCCCCGCGAGGACTCGTCCATGACGAGACACCCCGCGCGCTCCTGGCGCGACAGCCGGTCCACGTGCGCCGCGGGCGTCTTCTGCGTGTCCTTGAGATAGCGCAGCGCGGCCCCGGCCGCCCCGGTGGCCAGCGGTGAGCCGTCCAGCCCGAACGCGGACAGCGACTGCACGTTGAAGTGCGTTCGCAGGAACGCGGCGGCCCGGGTGTGCTCGAAGGCCGCGCCCTCGCCCTCCGCCACGGCGGGCACGCGCGACAGCCGCTGGCACACCTGCACCACCTCCGGCGCGTCCCGCATGCCCTGCGGCACCAGCAGCTCTCGCGGCTCCACGCGCGACAGGCCCTCCACCAGCTCTGACAGGCCTTGCGCCTCGAAGGTGTAGAACTCGCCGGTGGACGCCTCCAGCAGCGCCGCGCCGAAGCCCGCCTCCCCCCAGCACACGGCCGCGAGGAAGTTGCTGGCCTGCGGCTCCAGCACCTCGTCGTCCAGCACCATGCCGGGGGTGATGACCCGGGTGACCTCCCGCTGCACGATGCCCGGCCCCGCGCCCGGCTCCGTCACCTGTTCGCAGATGGCGACCTTGAGGCCGTGCTCCACCAGCTTCGCGATGTACCGGCGCGAGGAGTGGTACGGCACCCCGCACATGGGGATCTTGTCCGCGCCCTTGGCCCGGGCCGTGAGGGTGATCTGGAGCAGCTCCGAGGCCTTCACCGCGTCCTCGAAGAACATCTCGTAGAAGTCACCCAGCCGGAAGAAGAGCACCGTGTCCGGATGGAGCGCCTTCACCTCCAGGTACTGGCGCATCATCGGGGTCAGGGAGGCGATCTCCCGCGCACCCGCGGGGGCCTCACCCGTTCCGACTTCCGGGGTCGTGTCATCGTCGGGCGGCACCACGTCCGCCGCCTTGCCTGTCTTCGTCTGCTGCGTCACCGCCATCCCCGACCTTCTCTCACGACGTTACCCCCGGATCAACGAACCGGATTCCCTACCTGCCGCGTATGCCTACCACCGGCGTCCGACATTTCGACCGGCCTGATTCCGAAAACGGTTTGCTGGCCCTCCGCCCCCCGGCAGGCTGCCCGGCGACATGGCGACCCCTCCCCAGAC
>NZ_RAWC01000021.1:0-69736 GCF_003611685.1 Corallococcus sp. CA049B
GGATTGGGCGTTGCAACGGGACGCCTTCCGCCTTTCATCCCTCGCGGTTCCCCGCCTGCCGGCGCGCGCGGCCGGGTAGATTCAGGGCATGGCCTCCGGTCCCCGCGTCCTCCTCCTCGCCGAGCGCTTTCCCCCTGACATCGGAGGGCTCGCGCGCAGCGGGGCGCGCACCGCGGGCTCGCTCGTGCGGTTGGGCGCACGCGTGGACGTGGTCGCCTGGACCCGCACGGCGCAACCCGGAGCGCTGGAGACGGTGCAGGACGCGGGGGACGTGTCGCCGTTCGCGAAGGGCGTCACGCTGCACCGGCTGGGGTTGTTCGGCAGCGCGGACCTGTCCATGCAGCACACGCTCGATGTGCTCGGCCACCTGCACTCGCGGCGGAAGTACGACCTGGTGTGGGGGCACTACCTGTACCCGCCGGGCTTCCTCGCGGTGGTGTTCGCGCAGAGCGCGGGGCTCAAGTCCATCCTGAGCGCGCGGGGCAATGACGTGGATCAGCTGATGTTCCCGCCGGGGGACTTCGCCCGCCTGCTCTGGACGCTTCAGCGGGCGGACGTGCTCACCGCCGCGTCCGCGGACCTGGGCCGGAAGATGGCGATGCTGCTGGGCCGCGACCCGGGCGTGGAGGTCATCCCCAACGCGGTGGACACGGCGCTGTTCTCACCGGGCCCGGCGGACGCGGCGCTGCGCGAGCGGTTGGGCATCCAGCCGGGCGAGGCGGTGCTCGGCTTCTCCGGGGAGCTGCGCCACAAGAAGGGGCTGCCGTTCCTCCTGTCCGCGCTCACGGAGGTGCGGCGCGTGCGGCCCGCGTGCCTGCTGGTGATTGGCGAGGTGCGCGCCCGGGACGCGGAGCACCTGGTGGCCTACCGGGCGGAGCATCCGGAGGACGCGGCGCGCATCCTCATCTCCGGCGCGCTGGAGTCCCCGGAGCTCATCGCGGAGCACCTGCGGCTGTGTGATGTGTATCTCCAGCCGTCGCTATGGGAGGGCATGCCCAACGCGCTGCTGGAGGCGATGGCGTGCGCGCGGCCGGTCATCGCCAGCGACGCGGGCGGCATCCCGGAGGCGGTGGAGTCCGGGGTGAATGGCTTCATCGTGGAGAAGGCGCTGCTCAACCACCTGGGGCAGGCGTGCCTGGACGTGCTGGGCATGCCTGAATCGAGGCGCGCGGCGTTGGGGGCGGCGGCGCGGGCGCGAGTCGAGGCGGGCTTTCAGGCGGACGCGGAGGCGGCGGTGTTGTCGCGCGTGCTGACGCGCGCGATGCCCAGGTCGTCCGAGTAGGCGTTCACCAGCGCCTCCTGCGCGCGGCCCCAGGGGAAGTCTCGCTCCACGCGGGCTCGGGCGTTGGCGCTCAGGGCGGCGCCGAGGGCGGGATGGGCGATGAGGTCCCTCACGGCCTCGGCGATGGCCTTGGGCGAGCCGGGGCGGATGCGGTAGGCCTCGGTGGCTTCCGCGAGCGCGCGCACCACGGGCAGGTCGCTGACGACGACGGGCGTGCCGGTGGCCATGGCTTCGAGGAGCTTCAGGGGGCAGCAGCCCTGCACGCAGTTGCGGTCGTTCACGGGCAGCGGCACGAGCACGACGTCGCAGGCGTGGTGCAGCCTTGCGAGGTCTTCCTGGGGCAGGGGTTCGAGGATCTCGACGGCGCCCTGGAGCACGAGGTCGCCGCACCGGTCCAGGAGGGCGCGGCGCGCGTGCTTGCGCAGGGGGCCCACGAGGGTGAGCGTGACGGGCAGGTCGCGGCGCAGGAGGCGGCAGGCCTCGATGGCGTGGTGCACGCCCTGCCACGCGGTCATGGTGCCGCTGTAGAGCAGGCGCACGGGGCGGCTGGCTTCAGGCGCGCGAGGCGGGGCGTAGCGGAACACGTCCAGGTCCACGCCGTTGGGGATGATGCGCAGGCGCTTCGGATCCGCGCCGCGGGAGAGCAGGTGCTCGGCGGTGACGGCGCTGGGCGTGACGAGGAGGTCCGCGGCCTGGAGGCAGGCCTCTTCCTGCGCGAGCAGCTTGCGCATCAGTTCCGCGTCATCGGAGACGTCGGGGTGGTGGTACTTCAGCTCGATGGAGGGCAGGCCGTTGACCTCGTAGACGAGCGCGTCGGTGAGGGCGGCCTTGCGCCGGGCGATGGGGTAGCCCTCGAAGATGGAGCGGACGTGGACGACCTTCGCGCGCGGCCGGCCCCGCCACCACGCACCCAGGTGAGAGCGGAACGTCAGCGCCTGGGCGACCAGGTCTTTCCCGCGGGCACCCAGCGGGTGGTAGGTGACGTGGGGACCCAGGGCAGGCGGGGGAGCGCCGGGCGCGTCGCCGATGGCCACCAGGTCCACCGGGCCGAACGCGGCGCCCAGGGCCTCCACGAAGGCGCGGATGTGCACGGCGGCGCCCTTGGGCGCTGGGAAGCGGTCGAAGGACGCGTAGACGATTCCGGAGGTGCCCACGGAACGGTGCTACCGCGACGGCGGGCTGGCGGCAAACGGGGCGCGTCCGCCGATTTCAGGGAAGCGTGCGTAGGCGCGCAGCAGGGCGTCGAGGTGGGCGGGGTCGTCCAGGTCGAGCGGTGCGTCCGTGAGCTGGACGAGCCAGCCTCCGCTTGAGGTACGGCGTGAGCGGGTCAGCAGCTCCGCGTCGCGTGTTGCATCCGGGAACCCGAGCAGTCGCGCGGTGGCGTCGGACCAGTAGTTGAGCCACCCGAGTCGATGCGGCACCTCCGGTGCACGGAGGGCCTCCGGGAGCTTGAGCGCGGGCAGACCCCTGGGCGGTTGGGGCGGGCCTCCCAACGTAGGGCTTGTCTGCAACGCGATGTCCGATGCCGTGCCGCTGGGGGTCACATGGCCCCAGAAGGCGCGTGTGGCTTCCGCCACTGCGGAGAGCACTGCTGTAGCCACGGTGATGCCGCTGGGATCCCTGCGCCATTTCGCATGGATCTGGAATTGAGCCTGCCGGCCAGCGGAGACGCCTGCTGGGCTCTCCCATCCCGTCAGCGTCACGAGGTGTTCATCCCCGTTGCAGAGGAGGGGCATTCCGCGAGTTGACTGCTCTTGGGCGATCCAGGCATCCCGCTGCGCCAGCGGGATGAACTGACCTTCGTCGGAGATCGACCACGAGAGGCTCAGTCCTGGAATGGCCTGCTCCATGGCGCGGGCTGTCGTGATGGGGCGTTCGTCATCCGCCGCGAGCGCGGGCGCATAGGCGATGAGCAGAAAGCGCGGTGGAGTTGCCATTTCAGCACCAGTCCATGACAACAACGGTGAGGCCAGCAACCAGACTGCGCAATGCTTCCATGTGCGCGGTGCTTCGGACTCCAACCGCGAAGCCATACCCGCAGGCCTGCGCGATGTCGCGCTCCCGCGTCAGCTCCGCCGCCTGCTTCCTGAGAACGATTTCCCGCAGTGCCTCCGAGTACGCATCGAAGTTGTCGGTCTTGATCTCCCAGAGCGTGCGCGTCGCAGGTTGTAGCGCGTCGAAGGCCTTGCCGTTGACCAGCACGTTGGCGCCTCGGAAGGCGTTGCGCGGAATGTTGTCGGCGCACATGTTGTGCAGACCGTTTCCCCCTTTGGGTGGAACCCGCTTGGGGATGCACTCCGGGCCGCGCTCTCGCGGATCCAGTGAGCTGGGCGGCCCTGGCGGAGGAAACCAGTCCCGTCCGGAGGCATTCCCCTCGGGCTCTGGGCTGTGCTCCGCCACGGGTTGCCGTGTGAGGGGCCGCGTCCGGGGCGCATCTTCATCCGGATACGCGTGCCGCAGCTCATACGCTTCCAACTCCTCTTTGATGGCGACCGCCACCACCACCACTCCGATGACGACCACGGCGCCCACCACGAGCTCCGGCTGCGTCAGCAGGCAGACCCCCACCACCATTTGCAGACTCGCCGCGTCCGCCGTGGCCACGGGACATCGCTGCTCGACGTCCTGGAAGCGGACCCGCCGCGTGTCCAGCGCGGGAAAGCACTGCTCCACCACTTCGGCCCAGGTCCGGGACGCCTCCCGCACCACGCACCGGCCGTCGTCCCTCCAGGGCAGCGTCGCCGCGCGCTGGAGGTTGGCGCGCCTCGGGCTTCGGGACTCGGGCGGCTGCGTCGTCGCGCAGGCCGTGACGAGGAAGAGCATCAGTGCGACGCAGGTGCGGAAACGCATGCCCCGGCTGCCATAGCATGGCGCGCATGCTCATGAGCTCCATGGTGATGGTGGCGTTGTTCACGGCCGCGCCCGCTCCCAAGTCCCAGCCTCTCACGTGGAAAGTGACTGGCTCCGACGTGACGTTCGAGATGTCGTCCAAGGACCTGCGCGCCCTGCGCGGCGGCAAGGAGGTCTTCGGACTCCAGTCGCGCAAGAAGGGCTTCCTGGAGAACCTGCGGCCCGACCCGGAGAACCCCCGGGACACGTCCGATTATGAGGCCGCCGAGTCCTACACCGTGCTCTCCGTCGTGGGGCCGTGGGTGAGCTACGAGAAGTCCGTCGGCGGCTTTACCGGCGGAGCGCACCCGTACGCGGCCTCCACCTACGTCACCGATGACGTGACGAAGGACCGCGGCGAATTCTCCCTGCTGGACGTGTTCCCGGAGAAGGAGGTCCTCAAGGCGCTCAAGGCCGATGGCTTCGTGAAGCAGCACATCGACGACGAGAAGGCCTTCAAGGACGCGAAGACCGTGGTGGCCCTGATGGAGAGCCTGAACCCCGGCGAGGACTGCGTGGGCTTCAACTCCTCCGGCATCGAGAGCGTGAATCGCTCCGTCGCCTTCCACCACGTCCAAGGAGACAAGGTCGCCGTGCGCATCGCCTTCAGCTACGACAACGAGTCCTGCCGCGGGAACATGTTCGTGGTGGGCGTGCTGCTGCCCATCCCCGCGTCCCTGAAGCCCGCCCTGGAGCGCGCCCGCACGCGCCAGGAGGGCTTCCTCATGAAGGACGCCAAGACCGTCAAGGCGCCCTCCGTGAACTTCGAGTGGGAGGGCGCCAAGGCGAAGAAGCCCTGATCAGGCCGGCCGCTCCACCTTGCCGTCCGCGTGCCGCGCGAAGCGGCCTTCCTCGCGCGCGTGCACCGGGTCGTGGCTGGGCCAGGGCCAGCCGCCGAAGCCCGTGCGCTGGTAGTCCGCGAAGGCCTGCTGGATCTCCTGCCGCGAGTTCATCACGAACGGGCCGTACTGCACGACCGGCTCGCCAATGGGCCGCCCCTGGAGCAGCAGCAGCTCCGCCGTCTCCGGGCCGTTCTCCAGCACCACGTCCACGTCCGCGCGCAGCTCGATGGCGTTGCGCGCCGGCACCGCCCGGCCTCCCACGCTCATCTTCGAGCCCAGGAAGAAATAGAGCATCCGGTTCGTGCCGCGCTTCGCCGCCGGCAGCGTCCAGCGCGCGCCCGGCTCCATCTTCAGCGTCCAGATGGCCACGTCCGCGTCCGCGTTCGCGGCCCACGACTTGGGCGGCGACGGAGGCGCCTGGAGGTCGCCCAGGTTGCCCGCCACCACGGTGACGTTCGTGGCGCGGCCCGCGTCGTCCTTCGCCACGTGGCGCGGGATGACGTGGTTCCACAGCATGGAGAAGTGCGCGGGCACCATCTTGTTGGCGCGCGGCAGGTTGAGCCAGATTTGAAACAGCTCGATGTGGTTGCCCTGGTCCTGCTTGAGCAGCGGGAACATCTCCGAGTGGTTGATGCCGCCGCCCGCGGTGAGCCACTGCACGTCGCCCTCCCCGAAGCGCGCCGCCGCGCCCAGCGAGTCCGAGTGGTCCAACAGCCCGTTGCGCACGATGGTCACCGTCTCGAAGCCCCGGTGCGGGTGCTGCGGGAAGCCCGGCACCACGGTGCCGTGGTACATGTTCCAGCCGTCCCGCCCCGCGAAGTCCTGGCCGATGTCCCGGCCCGCGAGCGACGCCTGCGGCCCCAGCTTCTCGTTGCCCTGGGGATAGCGGTCGTCATGGTGCACGCAGAAGAGGAACGGATCCGGCGTCCGCCACGGGGTGGGGGACGGCCCCAGGGGATCCACGCGGACCACGGCCTCCGGTTGCTGTGCCTGCTGCTGACTCATCTTCGACTCCTCTGCCTTTCCCGAGCCGCGTGAACACCCCGCGACGGTGGTGACACCCGCCGCCGCGATGAGCTTCAGCGCCGCCCTCCGGCTCACTTCATCCACGGTCCACCTCGCGCTCCATGCCGTTGGGGCCGCCCATCCTACCTAACGTCCTGGCCTTCCCGGCGCTCGGCCTGCCTGCCGGGTCGGCGGTTCACCCCTGGTAGGACGGCCCAGAGGGCCCTACGCTCGCGCACGGGTCCGCCCGACGGGCATCGCAGGGAGTCCACCGCCTTGGCGGTCAACGTCAGCCGCTTCCACGAACTCTTCCGCTACCAGTCCCGCGCGCCGGTGCCGGACCTGCTCGAGGACATGGAGGTCCTGTCCCAACTGGACGCCCGCGCGGAGGGGCAGCGGCGCGCGCTGGCGTGGTCCGGGTGGTCCACCGCGCTTCCGGGCGGGGTGATGGCCGCCGTGACCTACGGCGTGTGGGCGGGCACCGTGGAGCGGGATGAAATCACCGAGGCGGGTGCCCAGCTCCTCAAGGTCACGGGCGTGGTGGGTGGGGCGCTGCTCGTCGTGGGGCTCCTCCTCTTCCTGTGGCGTTACGCCCTCAAGCCGCGCGACCTGGACAACCGGCGCTACGGCCTGGCCCAGGCGCTGCTCCGGCGTCTGGAGATGGACCTGGCCCCGAACGCGCCGGTGCGGCTCAAGCTGGACCTGCGCGCGCCGGACGTGCTCGACAAGCGCGTGAGGCAGGACCTGGTGGGCTGGTGGAACACGGACTTCTTCGTCGACCCGTGGTTCATGCTGGAGACCCGGCTGGCGGACGGCGCCTTCGTGCGGATCCGCATGGTGGAGCGGCTCCAGAAGCGCGAGCGCTCCAAGACGAGCGCCAGCGGCAAGACGAAGACGAAGACCAAGCGCAAGGGCTTCGCCCAGTTGAGCGTGTCCGTGCGCGTGAAGCCAGAGCGCTACCCCGGCCTGGAGCGGCTCAAGGTCCGCGCCACCGCCGCCACGCGCCTGCCCCGGAAGGTCGAACTGGAGCGGGTGCGCGTCGCCCCGGGCCGGCTGCTGCTGCGCGCCCGGCTGTCCGACGAGTGGGTGGCGCGGGCGGAGCGTGAACCGGGGACCCGGGACGACGCGTCCCGCACCGCGACGATGATGCTCCTGAGCCTCTACCAGGTGCTGGGCTACACCCGGCGGCGCGCGAAGCTGCAGGCCGCGCGCGGACGCCGTCAGTCGGTTTGACCGCCCGGGGGCGGCTCCCTACGCTCACGGCCGTGTCGCTCGACCTCTCCGAATTCCAGAAGACGTACGTCTACGAAACCCGCGCTCCGGTGGCGGAGGTGCTGGAGGACCTGAAGGCACTGGGGAAACTGGACGCGCGGGCGGAGCGGAAGCGGATCCTGATGGGGATCGGCTCCTTTGTCTCCATGTGCCTCGGCATCTCGTTCGCCGTCCTGTCGCAGTGGCTGCTGTCCGCCGCGCTCTTCGCGACGAGCATCGTCCTCTTCATCCTCTGGATTCGCTCGAAGCACACGGACCTGGACAACCGGCGCTACGGGCTGGTGGCCGCGCTGCTCCAGCGGTTCCAGGTGGACCTGGACGCGAACGCGCCCGTGGACGTGAAGCTGGACCTGGCGCCGGAGGATGCGGAGCGCAAATGCGTGGGCAAGCGCAAGCGGGGCCGGTGGGACAGCGAGGACTTCACCGACGCGTGGCTGTCCCTGCACGGCCGCTTCGCGGACGGCACGCACCTGCACCTGTCCGTCGTGGAGCACGTCCAGAAGCGCAAGCGCTACGGCCGCGGCAGCAGCGGCAAGACGAAGCTCAAGACCAAGCGCAAGGGCAAGACGCTGCTCCAGGTGGGGCTGCGCGTGAAGCCGGAGCGCTTCCCCGGGCTCACGGCCCTGGAGGCGCGCGCGCGGAACGCCGTGAAGCTGCCCCCCGGCGCCCGGGTGAAGCGGGTGCGCGTGGCCGAGGACCGGGTGGAGCTGCGCGTCCTGCTGGATGAGGGCTGGGTGGCCCGGGGCCCCAAGGTGGCGGAGCCGTCCGAGAGCCTCCCAGGCAGGTCCCCGTCGAAAACGGATGCGTCACGCGCCGTGACGATGATGCTCTTGAGCCTGTATCAGGTGCTCAATTACTCCAGCTCCCGGGGCCAGCCCGGGAACGTGAGGTCCCTGCCGTGAAGCTTCGTGTCCTGTTCCTCGTGGGCCTGGGAGTGCTCGGAGTCTCGGCGTGCCAGCAGGGCGGTGCCCCCGCCTCCAGCGCGCAGCCCACCCAGGCGATCCCCGCCAACGCCGCCGCTTCCGCCGCCGAGCCGAAGGACGCGGGCGCCAAGCTCAAGTTCAAGGACGGCGACGACCGCGAGCGCTTCTCGCTCAAGCCCAAGGACGACGGCGCGAAGCTCGTCGACGGCGAGGACAAGGAGGTCGCCCGCTACAAGTGGAAGGGCGGCGAGCTCAAGGTGTCCGGTCCGGACGACGCGGTGCTGGCCTATGTCACGGGCGGCCCGGACGCGTTCCAGGTGAAGGACGCCGCGCGCTCGGCCGTTCGCTACACGCTCACGCGCGAGGGCTCCGGGTGGGTGCTCACGGATGACCAGGGCATGCTGCTCTACGCCGTGACCTCCGAAGGCGGCGGCGCGTCCGTGAAGGGCGCTTCCGGCGCGGAGGCGCTCCACGTGAAGGTGCGCGACGGCAAGCTGTCCCTGCGCGACCCGTCCGGCAAGACGGTGCTCGCCACCAAGCAGCCGGTGTCCGCGGAGGCCGCCGCGTGCCTCGGCTTCGACTCGCTGGACCTGCCCCTGCGCATGGCCCTGCTCTTCCGCCTCCAGACCCCCGCGGGCGCCGCGTCGCCCTGAGCCTCCAAGAGCCATGTCCCCATCCTTCGCTTCCGCAGAGCCGTGCCTGGAGACCTCCGGCTTCCTCTTCTCCCACCCGTGTGAGCGGGGGGCGACCACGCAGTGCATGCGCTGTCAGAAGCCCATCTGCCTGATGCACATGCGCACGCTCGACGGTGCGGAGACGGTCTGCGTGTCGTGCGCGCGCACCGCCGACAACGGCGATGAGAACCGCGACCTGTCCAACACCTCCGACGAGGACGACCCCAGCTACTACTACGAGGACTACGGCTACTACGGCCGCGACGCGTGGCGCGGCTCCGGGTCCTCGTCCTCGGGCAGCGACCCCAACGACTTCACCGAGGCCGACGGCGAGAGCGTGCGGCGCGAGGACGACGCCTCCTTCGAGGAGGACCTGGGCGGGAGCTGAGCGTGGCCGCGCGACGCC
This sequence comes from Corallococcus sp. CA049B, assembly GCF_003611685.1. Classification (NCBI taxonomy): domain Bacteria; kingdom Pseudomonadati; phylum Myxococcota; class Myxococcia; order Myxococcales; family Myxococcaceae; genus Corallococcus; species Corallococcus sp. CA049B. The sequence continues at coordinate 9,294 of NZ_RAWC01000021.1, forward strand.
GGCACTGGCGCCTCTACGCGCTCGGCGGAGGCCTGGGGCACCTGACGCGCGCCGCGGCCCTGGCCCGCGTGGCCGTGGCCCGGGGCCATGCGGTGGACCTCCTCACCAACAGCCCGTTCGCCCCCGGCCTGCCCCTGGAGTCGTGGCTGGGCCCCGGCGCCACCGTGCACCGCGTGGACGCGCGGCTGGACAAGGCCGCCACCGTGGCGGCGGTGGGCGCGTGGCTCGCGGAGTCCACGCCGGACGTGCTGGTGGTGGATACGTTTCCGCGAGGGCTCGCGGGAGAGCTGGTGACGCTGCTGCCCACGGTGCGCGCGCCGCGCGTGCTGGTGCACCGCGACCTCAACCCCGTCTACGTGGAGCGCTTCGACGTGGCCCGCGCCGTGGACGCGTTCGACCTGCTCGTCGTGCCCGGGGAGGACGCGCCCTTCGCGCACCACCCGCGCGCGGTGCGCACGGCGCCATGGCTGCTGCTGGACGCGGACGCGCTGCTGTCCCAGGTGGAGGCCCGGCGGCGGCTGGGGCTGGATGACGGGGACTCGAGCCCCCTCGCCGTGGTGATGGGCTGTGGCCGCCCGGAGGAGGTGGCGGAGGCCGGGGAGACGGTGGCCCGGCTGCGCGCGTCACTGGCGGGACGGGCGGCGGTGCTGTGGCTCGTCCCCACGCCCCATGAAGGCGGGCGGACGGTCTGGCCGGCGCTCGAGGTGATGCGGGGCGTGGACGTGCTGGTGGGGGCGGGCGGCTACAACACCGTGCAGGAGGCCCGGGCCACCGGGACGCCGCTGGTGGCCTGGGCCCGGCCCCGGCTCTATGACCGGCAGGCCCTGCGGTTGAGGGAGGAGGAGCGGGTGGGGGACGCGGCGGAGCTGGAGGCGAAGGTCACGTCCCTGCTCCTGCACCAGGCCGGGCCCGCGCGCCCCTCGGCCTGGGTCAACGGCGTCCACGCGGCGGTGGAGGCCATCGAGCGCGTCGCGCGCTAGTGCTTGAAGCCCTGGTGGCCGGTGGCCGGCTCGATGCCGTGGGCCATGATGAAGTGGTACATCACCTGCGGGTCCTCCTTGGGGCCGCCCATCAGCTCCACCAGGAAGTGGCCCGCCTGCGGATCCGCGTCCGGATCCGGGGAGATGGAGACCTCGGAGACCTCACGGCCCACCATCACCATCTCGCCCACCAGGGACTTGCCCTTGATGAGCTGGAGGACGTGCTGGCGCTCCTCTTCCATCAGCATCCAGTGGAAGTCGTCATGGTCGAACAGCGTCATGTCGGGGGAGCCACACCGCAGGATGCAGTTGGTGTGCTCCTGGAGCCAGCGCCAGAAGGCATCGAAGTTCAGGGTGCGGGCCGGTGGTGCGAGCAGATCCATCGGGTGACCTCAGCGAGAAGAGCGGGCGCCCGAGCGCCGGGGGACGCGTCGGGCCGCGTGTCCGTGCTGACTAACATGGCCGGGCCTCGGGAGGCCGGCTCCTTTTGGGGGGCCGTGCCAGGAGTTGGCCCGCCAGCATCCAGGCGCGAATCCACGATATCGGACGCTTGTTGCTTTCCTTGGGAAGAGGGCAGCGACCACCTGGGTTGGCGCGGCCCGGAGGGAGGATGGGCAACCATGACGAAGCGGGACGCCGGCCGAGGGCTCGCGAGGAGGCGGCGATGAGCCTGCGCGCCTTCTTTTCCACCGTGGTGGGTGGGTTGGTGCTGCTCACCATGGTGTCCGCCACCCTGCTCGTGGTGCTGACGACCGCCCTGGAGCGCATGGCTTCCACGCTGAGTGAATCCGTGGAAGGCGTCCGGCAGGCCGAGGAGCTGGAGGTGGACCTGCTCGTCCACTCGCGGCTGCTGACGTCGCCGGGTGCTCCCATGGTGGCGGACCCGTCGCGCGGGCGCTCGCCGCCCCAGCTTGAGGCCGACCTGCGACGCCAGATGCTGGAGATGCACGCCATCGCGTCCACCCGGGAGGAGCGCCAGGCCGTGGCGGAGGTGCAGCAGCAGGTCTTCGCCTACCTGGCCGCGCAGCATGCGCCGCTCGGTCCGGGGGTGTCCCCGGCCCAGCACGAGACGTCGGCGATGACCTCGCTGAACGCGGCGCTGCGCTCGCTGGAGCGCCTCATCCAAATCAACGTGGACCAGGCGCAGGAGGCCCGGCAGAGCGCGTCGCACTGGAGCGAGATGGCCGACCTGCTGGGTCTGCTGTTGGGCCTGCTGCTCCTGACGACGCTGGGCCTGGTGGTCTTCTGGCTGAGGCGCTTCGCGCTGCGCCCGGTGACGGCGCTGCGCAGCGCGATGGCCGGCTTCGGCCGGGGTGGGCGGCACCTGCGCGCGCCCGAGGAGGGCCCGTTGGAGATCCGCGACATGGCCCGCACCTTCAACGAGATGGCGGACAGCCTGACCCACCAGCAGGAGCAGCAGCTGGCGTTCCTGGCGGGCGTGGCGCACGACCTGCGCAACCCCCTGTCCGCGCTGAAGCTGTCCACGGCGCTGACGGGCCGCGGAGAGGTCACCCCGGAGCGGATGCAGCGCACGCTGTCGCTGGTGCGCCGTCAGGTGGCGCGCCTGGACCAGATGGTGGGGGACCTGCTGGACGCGACCCGCATCGAGGCCGGCAAGCTGGACCTGCAGCCGGAGGTGCGCGACACGCGCGAGCTGGCGCGCTCCGTGGTGGAGCTGTACCAGTCCAGCGAGTCCGGGCACACGCTGGAGCTGGTGGTGCCGGAAGCCGCGGTGCTGGTGCGCGCGGACCCCTCCCGGTTGGAGCAGGTGCTGAACAACCTGGTGAGCAACGCGCTCAAGTATTCCCCCGCCGGCAGCCGCGTGGAGGTGTCCGTGCGCGGCGACGGTGAGCACGTGGTGCTGGCCGTGGCGGACCAGGGCATCGGCATGTCGCCGGAGGAGCTCCAGGGGCTCTTCATCCCGTTCCAGCGCGCGGGCAACGCGAAGCAGCGCGCCCCGGGCGTGGGGCTGGGGCTGTCGGTGTCGCGGCGGATCATCGAGGCGCACGGCGGCCGCATCGAGGTGGAGAGCCGGCCCGGCCAGGGCTCCGTGTTCCGCGTCCACCTGGCCCGGGTGTCCGCCGGCCCACCGAGGTCCTCCGTGCCCTCCGACGAGGAGGAGCCCGCCCCAGAAGGCTCCGGCTCCGGCGCCGACTCCGGAGCCGGCTCCGGCTCCGTGCACTGAAGGCCGGGTCAACCGTTGCCTGAAGCGGGCCCGGATGAAGCAGAGGGATGCGCCCGGGCGGGGCAGGGCGTACCTTGCGGCCCCATGTCAGGAGCCGTCTGGATGATGAAGCGTTCTCACCGGGCCGTGCCGCTGGCCGCCGCCCTGCTGGTGCTGGGAGGGTGCGCGGGGCGCACGCAGACCGAGCCCCCCCTGTCCTCCGCCGAGCCCGTGCGGGAGGCGCCGTCCTCCGTCGTCCAGTCGCGGGAGGGTGGCTTCAGCGTGACGTTCCCCGGCCCCGTGACCGAGGAGCGGCGCGTGCAGCCCACGGACGTGGGCGAGGTGACGCTGCACACGTTCATCGCCGCGCGCACGCAGGAGGACACCGCCTACTACGTCTCCTATACGGACTTCCCGCTCGCGGCGGTGGCGCAGGTGAGCCCGCGCGACGTGGTGGACCGCGCCAGCCAGGGCGCGCTGGAGGCCCTGGGGGCGACGGCCATCACCGCGAAGACGCTGGAGCTGGAGGGCGGCTTCCCCGGCCAGGAGGTGGGGGGAATGTCCGGTCCGCGCCGCCTCCGGGGCCGCTTCTTCATGGTGGGCCCGCGCCTGTACCAGCAGCTGCTGCTGCACCCGGAGGGACGCGCGCCCCAGGACGCGGACCGCTTCTTCGATTCGTTCCGCCTGGACCCGGTCATGGTGGGCAAGCTGGGGCAGCGGACGACGGGCGGCTGACGGTTTCGCTCTCAGTGCAGCGGGTGCACGAAGCGGCGCACCCCGGCGAGCAGGGCCTCGCGGTCGAAGGGCTTGGCGAGCACCTCGCGGATGGCGGGGTGGCGCTCCTCGCCGGAGCTGATGGCCATGACGGGCAGGTCCGCGAAGCGGGGCTCGCGGCGCAGGGCGTCCAGCAGCCGCCAGCTGTCCTTGCGCGGCGTCCACATGTCCACGAGCAGCAGCGCGGGGCATGGGTGCGCTTCCAGCCACGCGAGCGCCTCGTCACCGTTCTCCGTGGCGGCGACGGTGTGCCCTTCGGCGAGGAGGATCTCCACGAGCGCGTCGCGCAGGTCGCTGTCGTCCTCGACGAGGAGGAGGGTGGGGGGCGCGCGGCTCATGGGCCCCGACGCATAGGGCAAGCCCGCCTGGAGTGACAGGGAACATCTGCCGGGTGCGACCGGTACGCGGTGCGCGCGCTTCAGCGCTCATCGAACATGGCCTGGAGCACGCGCCAGGCGAGCTTCAGCTCGGAGCCGGAGCGGCACGCGAGGAAGTCGCAGATCTCCGCCACGCCGTCGGTGCGCTCCAGGTCGAAGGAGTGGAAGAGCGTCTTGAGGGACACGTCCAGCCCCACGGACAGCTTGCCCAGCGTGTCGAGCGACGGAGAGAAGGCACCGCGTTCGATGCGGCGGATGGCATCCACCGACAGGTCACTGCGTTCGGCGAGCGCTTCCTGCGTGAGCGCGCGGCTGTTGCGCATGCTGCGCACGTGCCCGCCAAATCGCCGGTGGAGCTTCGTCCACGTTGTGAGCCGGTTCTTCGCCATATTCGCGGCGGATAATTTGGGGCCGCGCCGCGCCATGTGAAGGGACCCTGTTCGCGGCCAGACCCTGCATCTGCACGGGGGTACGGGAAACCGGCGCTTCCCCGGGGAGGGCTGGCCAGGACGTGCGGTCCAGGACGGATGAGATGTCCGGGATGCCACGCCAGGGCGGCTCGCGAGGCGGCCGAGCGTGGAGTCCAGAACATGCGTGTCCCCGGGCTTTCGTCTACGCTCGCGGGCCACATGACGGTTCTCGATGTCTCGCGCGGGCTCCGGCGGGCGGGGTCGCTCGCTCTCCTGGCGGGGGCACTGCTCCCCGGGTGCGAGTCCCGCACACCCCCTCACCGTTTCCCCCTGACGACGACTCCCGCGACGGACTCCGTGCCGCCGCCAGGGCCCGGTGCCGCGCGCCCCGCCTCCGTGGAGGCGCAACCTTCCGCGCATCCTGAGTCCGCGGTGACGGGCGCGAGTGCTCCCCAGGTGGTGCCCGCTTCCTCGAGCCTGCCCGCGCAGGCGCCCGGCAAGGCGCGCTCCGTGTTCCGCGCGCTGCCGCCCACCACCGAGCGCGCCGGACAGTTGCACGCGCTGGCCACGCGGCTGAAGGCTCCGGGCGGCGCGGTGGAGGACCCCTGTCTGGAGCCGGGTGACACGGGCTGCGCGCGGTCCGCGCTGACGCCGTTCTTCACCGCGCTGGATGGGCTGGTGCGGGCGCCGGGCACGACGCCCACCGTCATCGCCGCGTTCGGAAACTCGCTCATCGCGGGGGACCGCATCGTGGACGTGGTCCGCGAGGAATTCGCCGCGGGCTTCGGCGGCGCGGGCCGGGGCGTGCTGCTGGTGGACCGCATGGCGCCCTACGGCGGACGGGGGCGCACGGCCGCCGTGAGCAACGGCTGGCAGCCGCGCACGCTGGGTGAGCTGAAGGCGCCGCCGCACCCGTTCGGCATCACCGGCGTGTACCACCTGGCCACCGAGCACCGGGCCCGGGGCCGCTTCAAGCTGGAGGGCGAGCCGCGCGGGACGCTGTGGTGGAAGGACGTGAAGGGCGCGGGCCGCCTCGTCGTGTCCGTGGACGGCGTGGTGCTGACGCGCACGGAGCCCCAGGAGGACGGGGCCAGCCGCACCACGTCCTTCGACCTGCCCGAGGGCGCGAAGTGGCTGGACATCACCGCGGAGGGCAAGGGCGCCATCGTGCAGGGCGTGGTGCTCCAGAAGGACGGGGCCGGCATCGTGCTGGACATGCTCGGCGTGCCGTCCGCGGATGCCACGCTGTATGGCCGGCTGGAGGAGGACGCGCTGAAGGCGCAGCTTCAGCAGCGCGACCCGAAGCTGCTGCTCTTCTTCCTGGGCGGCAATGAGTCCAAGCGCCTGGAGTGGAAGCGCACGGACCTGCCCACCGTGCGCCAGGACCTGGCCGTGCTCCTGCGCCGCGCCCGCGCCGCGTCGCCCGGCAGCGCGTGCATGGTGGTGGGTCCCATGGACGCGGTGCAGGACGGGCACGCGAAGGGCAAGCCCCTGACGCAGCGGCCGTTCCTGGAGGCCGCCATCCAGGCCGAGCGCGAGGTGGCGCTCGCCGAGGGCTGTGGCTTCTTCGACCTCTACGCGGCGATGGGCGGCGCGGGTTCGCTCGCGCGCTTCAATCAGGCGGGGTTCATGCACGAGGACCTGGTGCATCCGCGCGGTCGGGGATTGGACCTGCTGGGGCAGCTGGTCTCGGACGCGTTGCTCGCGGGCTGGGTGAACGAGGGCGCGGTGCCGGCACCGGCGCTCACGACCTCGCGTGAAGAGGCAGCGGACACCGGTGCGAGCGGCCAGACCGCGGAGGCGGTGCCATGAAGCGGCTCTTCGTCGCGCTGTGGGTGTTGCTGGAGACGGGGCCCGCGTTCGCGCAGGCGTCCGCTGAGAAGCCCGCGTCCGTGGCGCAGGTGGCCGCGCCCGCGCCGTCCGGGTCAGGTGAGAAGCCCGCGTCCCCGCCGGAGTCCAGCGCGAAGGTCGCGCCGGAGCCGGACGCGAAGGGCTCCGAGTTCCCGCCAGAGGTGCAGCGCGCGCTGGACGCGCTGGTGCGCGCGGACCTGAAGCAGGGCCCCACCGCGGGCCTGTCCGTGGGCGTGATGCGGGGCGGACAGCGGTGGATGAACGGCTACGGCTACCGCGACGTGGCGAAGAAGCTGCCGGCCACGGTGCGCACCACGTACCGCATGGCGTCCATCACCAAGTCCTTCACGGCGGTGGCCGTGATGCAGCTGGCGCAAGCGGGCAAGCTGGACCTGGATGCGGACATCCACACGCTGGTGCCCGAGTACCCGGTGAAGCAGTGGCCGGTGACGGTGCGGCAGCTGCTGGGCCACCTGGGCGGGGTGCCCACCTACGACAGCCCGAGCGCCGGCAACAACACGAAGCCGGTGACGACGAAGGAGGCCATCGGCCTGTTCGCGGACCGGCCGCTCGTGTCGGAGCCGGGCACGCGCTACCTGTACACGACGTGGGGCTTCAACCTGCTGGGCGCGGCGGTGGAGACGGCCTCCGGCCAGTCCTATCGCGAGTACCTGCGCGACCACGTCTTCGGCCCCGCGAACATGAGCCACGCGGACGTGGATGACCTCAGCACGCGCGACGCGCAGCAGGCGGTGGGCTACCGCGTGTCGGGCGCCACGCTGAAGCCTTCGCGCTTCCTGGACGTCACCAGCCGCTTCGGTGGCGGTGGCACGCGCGCGACGGTGGAGGACCTGCTGGGCTTCGCGCGCGCGGTGCTGGACCACAAGCTGGTGACGCGCGAGACGACGGGCCGCATGCAGGCGTCGATGGTGACGCGCGACGGGCACATCACCGACTACGGCATGGGCTTCGCGACCTATCCGCTGCGGGGCCACTACATCGTGGCGCACGCGGGCGGGCAGCCGGAGACGACGACGCTGCTGGTGCTGCTGCCGGCGGAGGACACGGCCATCGCGCTCGCCACCAACGTGGAGGACGAGGCGAAGCGGCTGCGCCGGCTGTCCATCCGGTTGATGGAGACGGTGCTGGACGAGGGCGCGCCGGCCCGGGGTGGCCACTTCACGGACCCCGTGGACGCGGTCGTCTACGAGGGCATGGGGCGGCTGGCGAGCTACGGGCTCGCGTACCACGACTGGGCCACGCGCGGTCCGGGCGCGCTGCCGGCGGAGAAGGACCTGTCGGGGGCGTTCGCGAAGGTGTCCTCGCTCCTCGAGCGGGCGGCGATTGGCCGGGACGGCCGGGGCGCGATGGAGCGGATCCGCGGCGCGCACGAGCCGCGCGCCGAGTCGCTCTTCATCCGCGTGGGCGCGCACATGGCGGCCACGGTGGAGAGGGCGATGGGCGCGGAGCGGCTGCGCGCGTACCGGACGCAGGGCGCGGCGGGCTTCTTCGCGGACTACCTCGCTGCGTGCGAGACGCTGAAGTGTCCGGAGGCGGAGCGCTTCAGCCCGTCCGTGCGGAGCGACGTGGCGCGCTTCGTCGCGGGGTGGAAGCGCGCGGAGGTGCCGGCGCTGAAGCGCACGCGCCTGGAGGCGGCGAAGGATCCGGAGCGGCTGTGGCCGTCGCTGAAGGAGGCGGCGGTGCGCGCTCCCGCCGTGCGGCCGGACTACACGGATGAGCTGCTGACGCTGGCGGACCGCGCGAAGCGGAAGCCGGTGGACCGGATGCGCTGGCTGGAGCGAGCGACGGAGCTGCATCCGGAGTCGATGGACGCGCACCTGGCGCAGGCGGTGGGTTTGCTGGAGGCGGGCCGGGAGCCGGAGGCGATTCCCCACGTGCGTGAGGCGTTCGAGACGCCGGAGGGGTCGCTGGTGCTGTCGCCCACGGGTTTCCTGAAGCGACTGCTGGACACGCGTTCGCCGAAGGTGGCGCGAGGCCTGTTGCGCGCGGCGGTGACGCTGCATCCGGACGCGCCGGAGCTGTGGGACGCGCTGGCGAAGCGCGAGCGGGCCCTGGGTGACGCGGGCGCGGCGAAGGCGGCGCTGGCCCAGGCGAAGCGGGCCCGTCAGGTCCGGGCCGCGCAGGAGGCCCGGGCTCCGAAGTCGCAGGGGGTCGTGGCTCCGGCGGGCAACGCGCCGGCGCAGGACAAGGCCGGGAGCACATCCCCCTCGGTGCCGGTGGATCCGGAGTCCGCGCCGGAGCCGTAGTGCGCGAACCGGGCATCCGGGGAAGGCACGACTCCCAAGCCTTCGGACAAGGATGCTGTCCCCAGCGCTGAGAAGGTGAGAACCCTGGGGGCGCCTCCCGGCGGCGGGCCTTGGAAACCTGTCCGACAGTCGGACAGGTTCTGGAACCGCGCGGCCCTGGGGCCTCCGCTTCAACCGGATTGCGGAAACTTGTCCGACAGTCGGACAGGTTCTGGAACCGCGCGGCCCTGGGGCCTCCGCTCCGACCGGACCGCGGAAACTTGTCCGACAGTCGGACCGGTTCTGGAACCGCGCGGCCCTGGGGCCTCCGCTCCGACCGGACCTCGGAAACCTGTCCGACAGTCGGACAGGTTTTGGACGACCGTGGCCAGGGGCCGAGCCGTGCGAGGATGCGCGGCGATGACGCCTTCCTGTCCTTCCTGTCAGGCCCCCTTCACCCCCGGCGCGGAGACGTGCGCGCGGTGCGGGGCCTCACTCTTGGTCGCCCCTGCTCCCGGCGGCGCTGAGCCCGTCTGCGCCGTGCACTCCGAGTGGCGCAGCGTGGCCACCTGCCCGCGCTGTGGCGCGTTCGCCTGCGCCCGCTGCCTGCGCCAGGGCCCCGAGGGCACCGTCTGCGCCACCTGCCTCGAACGTGAACCCCTGGGCCAGCTGCCGTGGGACGAGCGCGCGGAGCTGGGGATGCTCAAGGCGTTCTGGCGGACGTGCTTCGGCATGTTGATGCGGCCCACGGAGACGCTCCGGGGCGTCAACCCCGACGCGCCCGTGAGCAGCTCCATGGGCTTCGTGATGCTGTCGGCGATCGCCGGCTTCCTGACGACAGGCATCGTCTACACCGCGCTCATCGGCGTCATCATGGGGCTCGTCCCCGAGACGGAGACGAGCGGCGCGGATCCAAAGGACGTGAAGCTGTGGATGACCCTCGGCATGGCGGCCTGGACGGTGCTCATGCCCATCTTCAGCACCGGCATGACCCTGGTGAACGCGGGCCTGGACCACCTCATCCTCCGCATGGGCGGCGTGGAGCGCGGCTTCTCCGTGACCCTGCGCGCGCACGCCCTCTCCCAGGCGCCGTACATCGTCGGCGTGATTCCCTTCGTCGCCGTGTACGCCGCGCCCTTCTGGGCCATGGGCCTGCGCGTCTTCACCTACCGCACGCTGCACCGCACCAGCTGGGGCGCGGCGCTCGCGGGCGCGCTCCTGGTGCCCGTGCTCTCCTGCTGCCTCTGTGGCGGCGTCTACGGCGCCATCGTGTTCGCGGCCCTCAAGAGCACGGGCCAGGTCTGAGGAACGGTTCGCGCGCCTACCGCTGCCCGGTCGCCGCCGTGGCCCCGCGCGGCACCCGCGAGCTGGGCTCCGGCCAGAAGCGCGCGCTCCGGAGGCCGTCGAAGGACGCCGCCAGGCGCCGCGAGCCCAGGTCGTAGACGCGCGCCTGCGTCTCGCCCGCGAGCATCAGCAGCTCCCCGCGCGCCATCGCCCGCACGGGGCTCCGGGCGGGCAGGGCGAGTCCCTCGGGTTCGCCCAGGTGACCGTCCTCCATCTCCCAGCGCACCGGCATCATCAGCGCGGTCTGCTCGCCCGCGGTCTGCCACGCGAACAGCGGACCGCCGCGCGACTCCACGCGCGCCCAGCCGCCGAACACGTCGTGCCCCCGGTCGGGCACCACCGCGTCCAGCCGGACCGCGTCCTGGCTGCCCTCATCCAGGCCCTGCGCCGCCAGCGCGTCCAGGTCCCCGGCCACCGTGGAGGACACCAGCATCTCCGTGGTGGCGAGCGCGAACACCGCGTCCGCGTCACCGCGCGTGGCCACCGTCTCGATGCGCTTCCACGCCCCCGCATCCAGCCGGTACGCGTGCGCGAGCCCCGCGCCCTCGTCCAGCTCCGGGATGGGGATGCGCCGGCCCTCGAAGAGGAAGACGTCGTCGCGCCGCACCAGCTCGCCCGTGTGCGCCGTCAAAGCCACCAGCCGCCCCACCGAATCGAACCCCACCGCGCCCGTCAGCCCCTCCTCCGGCAACAGCTGCGCCGAGCCCTGTCCGGACGTCAGGTCCACCGTCCACACGCGCCCGGGCCCCCGAGCGCTGCCGGCCGGGTCGCGCACCGCCGCGTGCTTGCCGTCCGGGCTCCACGCGAGCTGCAACCTGTCACACGCCGCGTCCACCGTGACGAGCGCCCTGCGTCTGCCGTCTGACTCCAGCCGCAGCCAGGTACAGCCCGACGGCGCCGCGTCCTGGAGCACCGACAGCGAGAACGGCGCCACCGTCACCGGCGCGGCCACCGGCACGGCGGCGGGCACGGCCGGGGAGGCCTCCGGGGGCTTCTGGCAGGCGCTCACGAGGAGCAGGGCGCTGAAGAGGCTCGAGGTGCGGACCATGTTGAACTCCACCCGGAAAAAGATGACCTCAAAGGAATATGTCAGAGCCCCGGGTGCGAGCGGAAGTCACTCGGGGTCCGCATGGCGAGGACCGGACGGAGTCGCTCCATCCCTGCTCAAGCCATGGCCAAACCATGACGAACACAGGGAGGAGCCAAGGCCCGAAGGCCTCCGTGGCCTCGTAGGTTGACCGCCTCCGCGGGTTGCCTCCCGCGGGTCAACCCTGGAGGCCGTCATGTCCCCAGTCGTCCCTCGCTTCGTCCCGGTGCTGTTCCTGGGCTGTACGGCGGTCGCCCTGCTCACGGCGGCCGACGCACCCAAGGCCGCCCCCGTCACTCAGTGGACGGCGCGGCCCTCCGAAGCGGGCCGTATCGCCAGGGTGGAGGCGAGCCTCGCGCCGCTGGCCTTGCCGGGGGAGAAGCCCCAGGCCCTCGGCGTGCGGCGCTGGATGGCGCTGTACCGCATCCCGGGGCTGAGCGTGACGGTGTTCGACAAGGACGCCGTGGTGTGGAGCAAGGCGTATGGCGTGACGCAGGCCGGCGGCAAGGACCCCGTCACGCTGGAGACGCTGTTCCAGGCCGCGTCCATCAGCAAGCCGGTGACGGCGATGGCCGCGCTGCGCGCCGTGGAGCAGGGCCAGGTGTCGCTCGACGCGAACGTCAACGACGCGCTGAAGTCCTGGAAGGTCCCCGACAACGACTTCACGTGCGAGCAGAAGGTGACGCTGCGCCGGCTGCTCAGTCACAGCGCGGGGCTCACCGTGCACGGCTTCCCCGGCTACGGCGTGGGAGAACCCCTGCCCACGCTCCAGCAGATCCTCGACGGTGAGAAGCCCGCGAACACGGAAGCGGTGCGCGTGGCCACGGTGCCCGGGAAGGAGTCCCGCTACAGCGGCGGCGGCTACGTCGTCGTCCAGGCGCTGCTCACGGACCTGGCGAAGAAGCCCTTCCCCCAGCTCATGAAGGAGGCTGTGCTGGACCCGGTGGGGATGAAGCACAGCACGTTCGAACAGCCGTTGCCCCCGGCGCTCGCCGCGCGCACGGCCTCGGGCACGCGCGCGAGCGGAGAGGCCGTGGAGGGCCGCTGGAGGGTCTACCCGGAGCTGGCGCCCGCGGGGCTGTGGACGACGCCGTCCGACCTGGCGCTCCTCCAACTGGAGGTGGTGAAGGCGAATGCCGGCAAGTCGAAGCGGGTGCTGTCGCAGGCGATGACGCGGCAGATGCTCACGAAGCAGTCCGGGCCCTCCGGGCTGGGCTTCATGCTGGGGGATTCGCCGGATCGCTTCGAGCACGGCGGGTGGAACGACGGCTTCACCGCCACGGTGGTGACGCTGGGGGACACCGGCAGCGGCGTGGTGCTGATGGCCAACTCGGACAACGGCGTGCTGCTCTTCGAGCGGCTCATCGCGAGCATCGCCGCGGAGTACGGCTGGAAGCCCCTGCCGGACCACCTGAAGTCGCCGGAGATGACGGCGGACCTGCTCTCGCGGGTGAAGGGCGCGGACGCCGTCATCGCCTGGGCGCGGAAGACGAAGGGGAGTGGCCTGCCGCCGCAGGTGCTCAACCAGGTGGGCTACGGGTTGTTCATGTCCGGCAAGGTGGAGGACGGCCTGAAGATGTTCCAGCAGAACGCATCCCTCTTCCCGGACGACCCGGAGGCGCAGGACGGACTGGGCATGGCCTACATGAAGGCCGGCAAGAAGGCCGAAGCGCTCGCTGTGTACCAGAAGCTGCTCAAGGCGGATCCGAAGAACGAGAGCGCCTTGCGGGCCGTGAAGACGCTGAGCTCGAAGCCCTGAGCGTCCGCGCGCGAGAGGCCCGCGCCTACAGCGCCATGTACGCGCGGGCCGCCGGCACGGAGTAGAACCGTCCCTCCGGCAGGATGTACGCGGTGAGCTTGCCGCCGTAGACGCAGCCGGAGTCCAGGCCCACCGCGAAGGGGTGCTTCTGCAGGCCGCGCATGGCGTCGTGGCCGAAGATGACCAGCTCCGGGCCCTGCCACAGGCTGCCCCACGGCTCGCCCGCCTCCAGCCGCTTCGACGGCGTCCCGTCCGCCGCGATGCTGCGCAGGTTGAAGAGGAACTCCTCGCGCTGCTCCTCGAGCGGCACCCCCGGCACCAGCCCCGCGTGCACGGCCAGCGCGTTCAGGTCCGGGAAGCGCAGGTAGGAGGGCAGCCGCTCCATCCAGGCCCAGTCCGCGGCGCTCAGCGTGTCCAGCACCTGCCGGTGCTCCGGCTTGAGCTTCTTGCCCTTGGACGCGTGGCCTCCGTGCCAGCGCAGCACGTGCGCGTCGTGGTTGCCCTTCACCGCCTGGAAGCCATGCTCGCGCGCCCGGCGCACCACGCCCGCGGAGTCCGGCCCCTTCGCCACCAGGTCGCCCACCAGCACCACCCGGTCGCCGGGCTGCCAGTCACACGCCGTCAGGAGCGCGTCCAGCTCACTGGAACAGCCGTGCACATCTCCGATGAAGAGCGTTCGCATCCTCCTCCCTCTTTAACGCACTGGCCCCGAATGCCCCGCCCGGAATCTCGGAGGCCTCGCGCGGGGACGAGGCGTCGCGCGCCGCGTTACTCGGAGGGCGTGCGCAACAGCCGGCTCAGGCTCACGTCCAGCTGGCTGGAGATGAGCCGCAGCACGCTGTCCAGCTGGGAGCGCGTCAGCCGCAGCCGCTCCGTCAGCCGCTGCCGCGTCCCGTCCAGCAGCTCCTCCTGCGCGCCCACCACCCACCGCGCCGCCGTGGAGCGGTGCACGCCGTACAACGCGCCCAGCTGGTCGATGCCCAGCCCGTCCAGGTACTTCAGCCGCAGGAAGTTGCGCTGCCGCGCGGACAGGGCCGCCAGCGCCGCCTGGAACGACGCGCTGAACTCCGCGCGGTACGTCTGCTTGAGGTACGCCAGCTCCGGGTCGTCCCCCGGCGCCACCAGCATGGACAGGTCGCCGTCCTCCGACTGCGCCTGCCCCGAGCGCTGCCGCTGCCAGTCCAGCGCCAGCCACAGCGCCGCCGCGCGCACCCAGCCCGCCAGCGGCCCCGTGCCCGGGTACGCCGCCAGCCGCGCCGGGGCCTCCGCGCTGCCCACCAGCATCCGCTGCCGCAGCGCCTGACGGACCTCATCCAGCCCGGCCGGGGGCAGCTTCAGCCGCGCCACCGCCGCGTCCACCTCCGGCATCAGGCGCTCCTCGAACGTGGCCAGCGCCGAGGGCACGCCGTCCGCCGCCGCCCGGGCTAGGTAGACGTCCGCCATGTGCAGCCTGCCCCACGCGTCCTCGTGGCCGTCCGCGGGGACCAGCCGGGCCAGGTGCGCCGCGAAGCGCGGTCCCTCCAACGCGATGCCCGGCCAGGACTGCCGGGCCGCGTCCAGGGCCTGGGCCAGCCGCTCCTGGAGGACGGAGAGGGCGCCTGCCGGCTCCGTCTTTCCTCGGGCGGTCATGAAAGCCTGGGCTAGGGGCAATTCAGGTGCGGCCACGGCAGGGGACACTAGCACCGGCCCCTGTCGCGCCGCCGGTCCACCCGACATGTCGCGCAGAGGCTCCTACCTGTCGGGTGTCCCCCGGGACACGATCCCGCGTCGCGCGTGTCCACCCGAGCACGCCCGCCTGGCCGTGCGGGGCGCCCCCCTTCCAGCCTCGTCCGCCTGGGTGGCATCCAGCCGGCGCCCCAGCCTCCGTGGCCCTCCGGCCACGGCCGCCCATGGCCTGCGCTTTGCTGGTAGAGCCTTCCGGGACGTTGCTGGTGCGGAGGTGTGAACGTGGAAGAGGTCGGTGTGGGGCTCGGCGTCGGGCCTGGTGACGCGGTGTACTCCTCGTGGCTGGAGGTGAGCGCATCCCACCTCAAGCACAACGTGGCGGCGTTCCGCGCGCTGGAGTCCACCGGTCCTACACCTCGGGCGCTGGGCGCGGTGCTCAAGGGCAACGCCTACGGCCACGGCCTGGCCCAGGTGCTGCCGCTGGTGCACGCGGGCGTGGACGTCCTCTACTTCATCGCGCCGCAGGACGCGCTCACGGTGCGCGCGCACGAATCCGCGCACGGCCTGCCCGCGCGGCAGGTGGTGGTGCTGGGCGCGGTGGCCCCGGAGGAGGCCGTGGTGCTGGCGCACCAGGGCATCGACGTGGTGGTGGCGGACCGCTCGTGGGCGGACGCGGTGCCTTCGTTGCGCGCGGCGAAGCTGGTGCGTCCCCTGCGCGTGCACGTGCACATCGACACGGGCCTGGGCCGCGAGGGCTTCACGTTGGATCAGCTTCCGCGCGAGACGGCGTTCCTCGCGGACGCGCCGGACGTGTTCGAGCCGGTGGGCGTGCTCAGCCACTTCGCCAACACGGAGGACGTGACGGAGCAGGCGTACGCGCTGGCGCAGCTGGACGCGTTCGAGACGGCGCTGGGGCACCTGACCGCGCAGCTGAAGCCCGCGAAGCCGTTGCAGCGGCACATCGCCGCGAGCGCCGCGGCGCTGGTGCTGCCCCGGGCGCGCTACGAGGCGGCGCGCGTGGGCATCTCGCTGTACGGCCTGTGGCCCTCGCCGGAGACGCGGCTGTCCGCGAGGCTGGTGCTGGGCGAGCTGCCGGTGCTCAAGCCGGTGCTGTCGTGGCGCTGCAAGAGCCAGGTGGTGAAGTGGCTGCCGGCGGGCGCCTACGTGGGCTACGGCTGCACGTACCGCTGCCCGGAGCCCACGCGCATCGCTGTCCTGCCGGTGGGCTACTACGACGGCTACCCGCGCCTCGCGTCCGGCAAGGCGCACGTGCTGGTGAACGGGCGGCGGTGCGCGGTGCTGGGCCGCGTGATGATGAACCACCTGATGGTGGACGTGACGCGCGCCACGTCCGACGAGCGCCCCATCACGGCCACGCTCCTGGGCCGCGACGGAGAAGAGTCCGTGTCCGCCGAGTCCCTGGCGGGCTGGGCGCAGACCATCCACTACGAGCTGGTGACGCGCCTGGGCGCGCACCTGCGCCGCGTGGTGGTGGAGTAACGCGGCCCACCGGGTCGCACCTCGGAGCCGGGCGGGCCACCGGCATCGCGCATGGCGGACCACTCCCTGGCGCTCGCGCCGCGCGAGCACCTGGCGTCGCGGGCTACTTCGGCGGCGTGCCCTCGGTCAGGCCCGGCGACGGCGCCGTCGTGAGCGCCGGAGGCTGCACCTTCCAGCGGCGGTGCAGCCACAGCCACTGCTCCGGATGCCGGCGGATGGCGCGCTCCATCGCGGCGGTGACCCGCGCGGTGTGCTCGGTGATGGGGTCGGCGCACTCGCCGGGTCGCGGCGGGAGGATGGGGCCCTCCACCTCCAGCTTGTAGCGCGCCCCCGGGCCCGGAGGCCGCACGCCCATCACCACGAACACCGGCACGCCCGTGCGCTCGGCGGCCACCGCCATCGCGGGCGTCGTGGACGCGAGCCGGCCGAAGAAGGGCACGAACACCGCGGACTTCGCGGGCAGCGCCTGGTCCAGCAGCATGTACGCGGACTCGCCGCGGTTCACCGCGTCCGTAATCTCTTGGATCGCGCCCTTCGGGTAGATGAGCCCCGCGCCCGCGCCCAGCCGGTTCACCGCGATGCGCGTGTTCAGCGCGCCCTTGAGCGGGCGCACCAGCGCGTTGAGCGGGATGCCCCAGCGGATCAGCATCTGGCCCACCAGCTCCCAGTTGCCGAAGTGCGCCGTCACCAGCAGCGCGCCCTTGCCCGTGGCCACGTGCGCCTTCAGCGCCGCGAACGCCTCCTCGCCCTCGATGCCCTGCTGGTCCCAGTCCGGCGTCATCCGGTCCCCGGACGGCAGCGACTCCACCACCACGCGCGCCATGGTGAGGTACGCACCCCGCGCGATGGCGTGGCGCTCGGCTTCACTCTTCTCCGGCATGGCGTGCGCCAGGTTGTCCAGCGCCACCTCGCGGCGGATGCCCAGCGTGTAGGCCAGGTTCGCCACGAAGCGTGCGAGCGCATCCCGCGCCTTGGGTGACATCGCCGTGAGCAGCGCCCAGACGCCGCGCGTCAGGAACGCCACGATGGGGCCCGGCGGCGACCCGATGATGCGGCGCAGGTGCTCCGGCGGCCTTTTCCCCTCGGGAGGGGTGTTCGTTTGCGATGGCAGCGGATGCGAAGAGAGGGGAGCGGACACGGCGGCGCACTCCACCGCGAACACGACCTGACAGCAAGGCCACGCGTCGCATGCTCGTCGCTACCTTGGCAGGCTGCTCTGGTCCACACTGCGCGGCCATGCCCAACCTGCTCCGTCCGGTGGCCCTGGCCACCGCAACCTTCCTTGCGGCATGCGGTGCCCGTCAGGGTAACGCTCCCGCTCCTGGTGCCGTTGAAACGCCGCCTGTCGTCCAGGCACCTGCCGCGCCCACGCCGCCCACGCTGCGGCTGCCGGACGACGTGCGGCCCACGAAGTACGCCATCGTCCTGAAGATGGATCCGAAGGCGGAGACCTTCGAAGGCACCGTCGACGTCATGCTGGAGGTGGCCAAGGCCACGAACGTCATCTGGATGCACGGCAAGGGCCTCGTCGTGAAGGAGGCCACGCTGGAGCAGGGGGGCGTCACGCGGACGCTCAAGGCCTCCTCCTCCGGCGAGGACTTCCTCGGCCTGACGCTGGAGAAGCCCCTGGCCGCGGGCGGCGCGAAGCTGCACCTCACGTACACGGGCACCGCGTCCGAGCGCGAGACCTCCGGCGCCTTCCGCGTCAACGAGGACGGCGACTGGTACATCTACACGCAGTTCGAGCCGCTGGGCGCGCGCCGCGCCTTCCCGTCCTTCGACGAGCCCGGCTTCAAGGTGCCGTGGCAGCTCACCTTCCACGTGCCGGAAGGCAACGTGGCCGTCACCAACACGCCGCAGCTGGCGGAGGAGAAGGGCGCGGACGGCTGGCACATCTACCGCTTCGCCCCCACGCAGCCCCTGCCCAGCTACCTCATCGCCTTCGGCGTGGGCCCGTTCGACTTCCTGCCCGCGCGCGACGCCGGGCAGAAGCAGGTGAAGACGCGCATCATCACGCCGCGCGGCCGGGCGAGCGAGGGCGCGTGGGCCGCGAAGGTGACGCCGGAGATCCTGGAGCGCCTGGAGGGGTACTTCGGCATCCCCTACGCGTACGAGAAGCTGGACGTGCTCGCGGTGCCGCTGATGGGCGGCGCCATGGAGAACCCGGGCCTGGTCACGTTCAACTCGCGCCTCATCCTGGCGAAGCCGGAGGAGGACGCCGTCTGGCGCCAGCGCGCGTTCGCGAACGTGCAGGTGCACGAGCTGGCGCACCAGTGGTTCGGCGACCTGGTCACCATGGCGTGGTGGGACGACCTGTGGCTCAACGAGTCCTTCGCCTCGTGGATGACCCCGCGCATCATGGAGTCGTACCAGCCCACGTGGGACGCGCCGGTGGAGCGCGTGCAGTCCCGCAACGACGCGCTGGACGCGGACAGCCTGGTCGCCGCGCGCTTCATCCGTCAGCCCATCCAGGACGCGGGTGACATCGAGAACGCCTTCGACGGCATCACCTACGGCAAGGGCAGCGCGGTGCTGGCCATGGCGGAGACGTGGCTGGGCCGGGACGTCTTCCAGAAGGGCATCCAGCGCTACATCCGCGCGCACGCGGGCAGGAACGCCACCGCGAAGGACTTCCTGGACGCGCTGGCGCAGGAGTCCGGCAAGGACGTGTCCCAGGTGATGAACAGCTTCCTGGACCAGACGGGCGCGCCCTTCATCACCGCGACCCTGCTGTGCGACGGCGGCAAGCCGCGCGTGGCCCTCACCCAGCAGCGCTACGTGCGCCTGGGCTCCAAGGCCCCGGAGGCGCAGTCGTGGAAGGTGCCGGTGTGCGTGAAGTACCCGGGCGCGGGCAAGGACGCCACCGCGTGCACGCTGATGACGGAGGAGAAGGCGGAGGTCGCCCTGACGGAGGCGAAGGCGTGCCCGGCGTGGGTGTTCCCCAACGCGGACGGCGCGGGCTACTACCGCATGCGCCTGGCGGGCGATGCGCACGCGAAGCTGATGAAGTCCGGCCTGTCCAAGCTGTCGCGCGCGGAGCGGGTGGTGCTGCTGAGTGACTCGCTGGCGCTGGCGAAGGCGGGGCTCATGCCCGCGACGGACGCGCTGCCGCTGCTCACCGGCGTGGCGGAGGACCCGGACCGGCAGGTGCTGGAGGCGGGCCTGGAGCTGATGGACCTGGTGTCGTCGCGGCTGCTCCCGGAGGCGCAGGACGCGGACCGCGCCCGCTACGTCCGGGACACCTTCGGGCCGCGCGCGCGCAAGCTGGGCTTCAAGCCCCGCGCCGGTGAGAGCGAGGACCTGCGCCTGTTGCGTCCGCGCCTGCTGGAGCTCGCCGGCAACGAGGGCAACGACCCGAAGCTCGTCGCCGAGGCGCGCACGCTGGCGGAAGCGTGGCTCAAGGACCGCAAGGCGGTGGCGCCGGACGTCGTGGGCGCGGTGCTCGCCATCGCGGTGGAGCACGGGGACGCGGCCCTGCACGGCAAGCTGATGGAGGCCCTGCGCGGCGAGCAGAGCCGCTACCAGCGCCAGCAGCTGCTGGGCGGCCTGAGCCACGTCACCGACCCGAAGCTGGTGAAGGCGAACCTGGAGCTGCTGCTCGACCCGAAGCAGGACATGCGTGAGAACCTGTGGCTCCTGATGGGCGCGTCGCGCGACCCGCGCACCCGCGACACCGCGGTGGAGTTCCTGAAGGCGAACTTCGACACGCTGGTGGGCACCGACGACAAGCCGGGCCTCTTGCCGGAGGGCATGGGCTCGCGGCTGCCGTACATGGGCGCCGGCTACTGCGACGCGGCCAAGCGCCAGGAGGTGGCCGCCTTCTTCGCGCCGCGCGTGGACAAGGTGCCCGGCTCCGAGCGCGTGCTGCGGCAGGTGCTGGAGATCGTGGACCAGTGCATCGCGCTGAAGGAGGCCCAGGGCGCGAGCATCGGGGCCTTCCTGACCGGCAAGCCGGTCAAGACGCCGCAGGCGCCCCCCGCGCCCCGGTAGTCCGTCCCTGAAACGACACCGGGTCCGCGCGCACGTGCACGCGGACCCGGGGGGGATGCCTTCGTCGCGAAGCGAGCGGGGCTACTTCCGGCCGCGCGACATGAAGGACATGAAGGCTTCCTTCGCTTCGTCGGAGGCGAGGCGCTGGACGAACTCGGCGCCCTCGCGCTTGAGGGCGGCGTCCACCTGCTCACGCAGCGGCCCGCGGATGAGCGCCTTGGTCACCTTCAGGGCCTGGGCGGGACGCTGGGCCAGGGCGCGGGCGCGCTCGGTGGCGACCTCCTTCAGCTGCGCCTCCGGGACGGCCTTGTTGATGATGCCGGCGCGCAGCGCGGTGGCCGCGTCGAACGGGTCGCCGAAGAGCAGCAGCTCCGACGCCAGCGCGAAGCCCGCCGCGCGCGGGAGCAGCAGGCTGCTGGCGCCTTCCGCGCACAGGCCCAGGTTGACGAAGGGCATGCTGAAGCGCGCCTTCTCCCCGGCCACCACGTAGTCGCAGTGCAGGAGCATGGTGGTGCCGATGCCCACCGCCGCGCCCTCCACCGCCGCGAGCACGGGCTTGGAGAGGCCGGCCAGGGCGCGCAGGTACTGGAACACCGCGCTGTCCTCGCCCGTGGGCGGGTGCTCCAGGAAGTCGCCAATGTCGTTGCCCGCCGTGAACGCGCCGCCCGCGCCGGACAGGAGCACCACCCGGACGTCGTCGCGGCGCTCCGCCTCCTGGAGGGCGGCGGTGGCGGCCTCGTACATGGCGTGGGTGAAGGCGTTCTTCTTCTCCGGCCGGTTGAAGGTGACGGAGAAGACCCCGGCGTCGAGCTGCGTCAGAAGCGTGTCGGACATGGCCGGGCAGACTAACGCGCGTCGGGCCGCAGTGCGCGCAAGAGCAGCGGGGCCAGCGTCACCACCTGGTGGGGGAAGGGCAGGTCCTCCCGGTGCTCCACACTGTCCGTGCTGAACAGCCGCTTCACGGGCACGCCGCGCAGGCGCTCCAGCGCGGGGCCCACCAGCAGGGCGTGCGTGGTGGCGAGGATGAAGTCGTCCACGCAGCCCTCGCCCTTCAGCTCCTTCGCCGCCGCCGCCAGCGTGCCGCCGGTGGACACCATGTCGTCCACCAGGATGGGGCGCATGCCGCGCACCTGGCCCAAGAGGCCCAGCGTCTCCACGTCCTTGCCGCTCAGCCGCGCCTTGTGCACCACCGCCCACGGACGGCCGAGCAGCTTCGCCAGCGCCTCCGCCCGCTTCACCGCGCCCAGGTCCGGCGCCACCACCACGGTCGTGTCGGTGACGTGGGGGCGCAGCGCGTCCGCCAGCAGCGGCAGCGCGGACAGGTGCTCCAGCGGGGCGCCGAAGCAGCCCTCCAGCGCCGGGTTGTGCAGGTCCACGGTGAACACCCGCGCGAAGCGGCCGTGGGACACCATGTCGGCCACCAGACGTCCGCCCAGGGGCTCACCCGGCCGGGCCCGCCGGTCCTGGCGCGCGTAGCCCACGTAGGGAATCACCGCCTCCAGCGAGGCCGCGCCCGCCCGCCAGCACGCGTCCGCGAGCAGCAGCAGCTCCATCAGGTTCTCGCCCACGGGCGGCGCGGAGGACTGGAGGACGACGACGCGGCGGCCTCGCACCTCCTCCGGGGGCACCTCGATGTGCAGTTCTCCATCCGGAAAGCGCTCCCGCTTCACTCCCACCGGCTCCGCGCCGAACGCCTGGGCGAGCGCACGGCCGAGGTGGGGACTGGCACTGCCGACGACGAGGGCGATGGGCGTCATGGGCCGCACCCTAGCGCGGGAGGTGCTCGCGGCGCCCTGGCCCCCCGGGCATGCCGCCAGGAGAGCCACTGAACGTGCCTCCGCCGACACACTCCGGAGGGAAGCGCACCTTCCGGGGGTGGAGGCTGGCCAATGCGTTTCCGGGACAGGGCGGAGGCGGGACAGAAGCTCGCGGGGGTGTTGACGCCCTACCGCTCCGGGGACGTGTGCGTCCTGGGGCTGACACGCGGCGGGCTGCGCGTGGCGTACGAGGTGGCCCGGGGATTGAGGGCTCCCCTGGACCTGTGGGTGGCGCGCCGGCTGCGCGTGCCGGGGGGCCGCCTCATGCTGGGCGCGGTGACGGAGGGCGGCGGGCTGTACCTGGACCCCCAGGCCGCGGCCCAGTCGAAGCTGCCCGGGGAGGCGCTCCAGCGCTTCGTGCGCGAGGAGCTGGACGACGTGGAGCATCAGGCCCGGCAGCTGCGAGGCGGCCTCACGCCGCGGATCCGCGGCTGCACGGCGCTGCTGGTGGATGACGGGATGGTGACGGGCGCCACCGTGACCGCGGCGCTCCTGGCGCTGAAGCAGCAGGGCGTGCGTCAGCGCATCGTGGCGGTGGGCGTGGCGACGCCGCGCGCGCTGGAGCTTGTCCGGAGCCGCGCGGACGCGGTGCACGCGCTGACGCTGGACCCCTCGCTGCGCGAGGTCTCCGAGGCCTACGACCTCTTCCCCGCGCTCACCCAGGACGAGCTGCGGCGCTGGCTCACGCGCGCCCGGGAGGCCAGCCCCGCCCGGCCGGAGGGCGTGGCGCCGGACGTGGCGGGCGGGTGGTGGTTCTGAGGGGTTCCGGAGAACGGAAGCGGATGACGACGAGGACATGAGGAGGTCGTATGGATGTGGGAACCGTGCATGCGGAAGACCGCAGGCCCCGGACGCACTGGGAGCACTTCACGCGAGAGGAGTTGCTCGGAGTGCGGGGGGTGGGCCGCTCCATGGAGCAGGCCTTCGAGATGGCGGCGCTGGGACTCTGCGCGTTGGTGACGGACCCTCGGAGCGTGGAGGCGCACGAGGAGCTGGAGGTGGACTGCCAGTCCGCGGACCATGACCAGCTGCTCGCGGACTGGCTGCGCGCGGTGGTGGGCGCGATGGCCGGACGGCGCCTGCGCTTCCAGTGCTTCGTGGTGCGGCTGGACGGGCTGAACCTCTTCGGCCACGGCTTTGGCGAGCGCGCGGGACAGGCTCGCCATGGCACCCACGTGGCGGTGACGGGCGCGTCGTTCACACAGGTGTCCGTGCGCCAGGGGCCGGAAGGCGTGTGGACCGCCGAGGCGCTGGTGGACTTCTAGGCCCGCGACCGGCTTGTCCGGTGCTCGGACGTGCGGGCGCGACAGGAGGATTCGTCCACGGAGGGGGTGCGCCGGGGCTCCGGGCTGCTATAGGGGACGTCTTCCTCTTCGCGACCAGGACCCTTCCGGACATGGCTTCTCGTGACATCCGCTTCGTGTGGCTCGACCTGGAGATGACCGGGCTGGACCCCAATACCTGCGGCATCATCGAGGTGGGCATCATCGTCACCGGCCCGGACCTGCGCCCCCTGGGCGAGTTCGAGCGCGTCGTCTGGCAGCCGGAGGAGATGCTCCAGCGCATGGAGCCCGTCGTGCGCGAGATGCACACGAAGAACGGCCTGCTGGAGAAGGTGCGCGCGTCCACGTCGTCCCTGCGCGTGGTGGAGCGCGAGGTGACGTCCTTCATCGCGGACTACTGCGACCTGGGCGAGGGCATCCTCGCGGGCAACTCCATCCACACGGACCGGCGCTTCCTCATCGACCACATGCCCATGGTGGACCGCTACCTGCACTACCGCATGGTGGACGTGACGAGCCTCAAGGTGATTACGCGCGCCTGGTATCCGGCGCTGGTGGAGCCGCGCAAGCCGCCCAGCGGGCACACCGCGCTCGCGGACCTGCGCTCCAGCATCAGCGAGCTGCAGTACTACCGGGACGTCCTCTTCCGCGCGACGCCGGGCTAGGCGTCCGTCAGGCGCGGGCCCCCTCCGCGGGCAGCTGCTTCGCGATGGTGCCCAAGAGGTCGTCCAGCTCGAAGGGCTTGGCGAGGAAGTGGGAGCTGGCGCGGCGCTCCTCGTCCGTGAGGCGGCCCGCGCTCATCACCACCACGGGCAGGTCGCACAGGTCCGGGTGGGCGCGGATGCGGCGCAGCAGCTCGCCGCCGTCCATCACCGGCATCATCAAATCCAACAGCACCAGGTCCGGCTTGGACGCCAGGAGCCGCTGGAGGCTCTCGTCGCCGTTGTACGCGGTGACGATGTCGTAGCCCTCCAGGGACAGGATGTCCTCGAGCGCCTCCACGATGGCGAGCTCGTCGTCCACGATGAGCAACCGCTTCATGCGCGGGCCCCCTCCACGGACCGCACCCGGTCCGGGCCCCTTGTCGGCCTGGAGGCCGGGGGCGGGCTGGACGGGATGCGGGCGGGATGGGACTTCACGCGGTGGCTCCATTTTCTCTCGCCGCAGAAGGTAGGTCCGCGCGCCAGTTCGGCCAGTGGACGGTGTGGGTTCTGTTGGTCAGGTGGCGGTGGATGTGTCCAGGGCGCCGGCCAGGCGCTCCTTGAGGATGTGTTTCTGGACCTTTCCCAAGGCGTTGCGGGGCAGGGCGTCGGTGAAGACGACGCGGCGGGGCTTCTTGAAGGCGGCGAGCCGTTCGCGGCACCAGTCCACCAGGGCCTGGGCGTCGGTAGGGGCGCCCGGGTGGGGGACGATGACGGCGACGACCTGCTCACCGAAGTCCGGGTCGGGCAGGCCCAGGACGGCGGCCTCGGCGACGGCGGGGTGCGCGGTGAGGACCTCTTCGACTTCGCGGGGGTAGATGTTGAAGCCACCGCTGATGATGAGCTCCCGAGCCCGGCCGGTGATGCGCAGGAATCCGTCCGGGTCCCATTCGCCCAGGTCGCCGGTGCGGAACCAGCCCTCGGCGTCGAAGGCTTCGGCGGTGGCGTCCGGGCGGCGCCAGTAGCCGGTGAAGACGTGGGGGCCGCGGACCTCGATTTCGCCTGTCTCGCCGCGGGGCAGGGGCTGGCGGGAGCGCACGTCCACGACGCGGGCCTCCTGGCCGGGGAAGGGCATGCCCACGGTGCCCGGGCGGCGTTCGCCGTCGTAGGGCTGGGTGGTGTTCATGATGGTCTCCGTCATCCCGTAGCGCTCCAGGATGCGGGCGCCGAAGCGCGCCTCGATGTCCAGGCACAGCTGGGGGCTCAAGGGGGCGGAGCCGGAGACCCAGAGGCGCAAGGGATGCGGCGTCACGCCGGTGCGGCGGGACTCCTCCAGGAGGCGGCCGTACATGGTGGGCACGCCGAAGAAGAGGGTGAGGGACGCGTCGTCATGCAGGGCGGTGAGCGCTTCGGAGGCGACGAAGCGGCGGCGCAGGTCCACGCTGGCGCCGGTGAAGAGGGTGCCGTGGAGGCCCACCATGAGGCCGTGGGTGTGGAAGAGCGGGAGGGTGAGGAGCAGCCGATCCGCATCGGTCCAGCGCCACGCCTCGGTGACAGCGCGCACGTTGGCGAGCAGCTGCCGGTGCTGGAGCATGGCCCCCTTGGAGCGGCCGGTGGTGCCGGACGTGTAGCCCAGCACGGCGAGGTCCTCCGCGCGAGGCAGCGGCAGGGACGCGGTGGAGGCGGCGCCCTGTTCCAAGATGGCGTCGAAGGCCACGGAGGGCAGGGGGAACTCCGCCGGGGGCGGCTCCACGGTGATGAGCCATTGCAGCGAAGGAAGCTGGTCGCGCAGTGGAGCGAGCTCCGAGGCGCCGGAGGTGCTGGTGACGCAGACCTTCACCTCCGCGTCGGAGAGGATGTGGGCCAGCTCCACCTGGCGGTAGGCCGTGTTGACGAGCACGGCGACGCAGCCCGCGGCCTGGACGCCCAGCCAGGTGATGACGAACGCGTCACTGTTCTCCAGGAAGAGCGCGACGCGGTCACCCGGAGCCAGCTCCCGGGCCTTGAGTCCGCGAGCAAACGCGGTGACCCGCTCCGCCAGCTGTCCTCGCGTGTACGAAGTCCCCTCGAAGGAGAGCAGCGGGCGCGAGGGTTCGTGACGGGCATGCTCCAGGAACACTTCAAGCAGGGAGGCCGGCATGGCGCGCGAGCCTACCCGGGACGGGATACGCCAGGCGCGGCGTTCCTCGGGCCTAGAACAGCGTGACGCCCAGCGTGACGCTGGCCAGGAAGCCGCCGTGCTGGCTGGTGGCGATGTCGAGGTCGTCGAAGAGGTTCGGGTCGCGGCCGTCCGCCGTGCGCCAGTTGTCCTCACGCAGGCGGAAGCCCCAGCCCGCGCGCAGACCCAGGTACATGGGGCCCATCGACTGACGCATGCCGACCGCCAGCGTCGCCACCGGCGTGGGCAGCTTCTCCGTCTTCCACTCCTCCGTCTCGCCGTTGATGGTCAGGCTGCTCGTCGACGTCGTGCCCAGGTTGAAGCTCACGCCCGCCTCCAGGAAGGGGCTCGTGCGCGACTCGCCCAGCGGATACAGGCGCGCCAGCGGCCCCACCCGGAAGCCCCAGGCGCCCGTGCCGGCGCTCAGGTTGAGCCCCAGGACGGGCACCACCCGGTACTCCAGCTCACCGCCGAAGATGCCCGAAGGGCTGTTGAAGCCCAACGCCAGACCCAGGTCCAGGTTCGTCCGGCCACCGCCCCGGCGGCGCGGCTCCTCGGCCTCCAGCTCGCGCCCCGACGCGTCCTGGCCCAGGCCCTCCCCCATCGGCGCGTCCGCCCGCGCCAGGGGCACCTCGCTCGTCTCCGCCGCCGCCACCGGCGTCTCCTGGCTCGCGGCGTCCAGCTTCTGGGCCTCGTCCAGCACCGCCTTCGCCATCACCACCGAGCCCTTGTCGCTCAGGCTGGGATTGACGAAGTCGTACGACAACGCCTTGGTGCGCACCGGTGAATGCGTCGTGCTCAGCAGGTACGTCAGCCGGTACTTCTCCCCCGCCCGCGTCACCTTCGCGCTCACCGTCACGTCGGGCGAACCCTCGTGCTGGGGGTCCATCAGGATGGCCTCCGTGGTGGCGTTCTTCAGCGCCTCGCTGATGCCATAGCGCGTGCGCTCCGCCACGGTGCTCGCGGTCAGGCCGCTGGCGTCCACCTCGCTGCCCACGTCCGCGAGCTGGAGGTACAGGGTGTCGGCGAAGGCGGAGAAGGGCAGAAGGGTGGCGGCCAGCAGCATGCTGGCGCGCATCCGGAGACCAGGGGCGCGCATCGGGTGTTCCTCGAAGTTGTGTGGGAATTGAATCGAGCAAGCAGACGGCCTGACGCTGTTTCTATTCAGCCCCAGCACACTTCTTCGCGGTGTCCGTTCCTGGGACGCGCCCTTCGCGCAAGCGGTCAACGCGGCCGGTCCTTCCCCCATCCCCCCGTGTTTCCGGGCGCTTGGCCTTGCTCAAGGCCCTGGCACACGGCTCGCTATGGCCCGGGGCGTGGACATCCCGAAGCCCCGAGCACCCCGCCGCAAACCCTACCTCCTGGCCGCCCTGGGCCTCGCCGCGCTCGTGGCGGTGACGGTGGGGCTGTCCCGGCTGCGCCCCGCCGCGCCCACCGTGGACAAGGCCTCGGTGTGGCTGGACACGGTGAAGCGCGGCCCGCTGGTGCGCCAGGTGAAGGGCACCGGGTCGCTGGTGCCTGAGTCCATCCGCTGGCTCACCGCCGACACCGCCGGCCGCGTGGAGCGCATCCACGTGAGGCCCGGCGCCACCGTCACCGCCGGCACGCTGCTGTTGGAGCTGTCCAACCCGGACGTGCAGCTCCAGGCCCTGGAGGCAGAACGCCAGCTCGCGAGCGCCGAAGGCGACTTCCTGGAGCTGCGCGAGCTGCTCCAGACGCAGCGGCTGTCCCAGCAGGCCACCGTGGCCACCCTCACCGCCGAGTCCGCCGACGCCACCCGCCGCGCGCAGGCCAACGCGGCGCTCTTCCAGAAGGCCTTCGTCGGCGACCTGGAGACGCGCCAGGCGCAGGAGAAGGCGCAGGAGGCGGGCCAGCGTCTGGAGTTGGAGCGCCAGCGCCTGGACGTCATGTCCCAGAGCCTGCGCCAGCGTCTGGCTTCCCAGCAGGAGCAGGTGGAGCGGCTCAAGGCCGTGGCGCGCTTCCGCCGCCAGCAGGTGGAGTCCATGAAGGTGCTCGCGGGCGAGGACGGCGTGCTCCAGGAGCTGCCATTGGAGCTGGGCCAGTGGGTGACGCCCGGCGTGCTCCTGGCCAAGGTGGTGAAGCCGGAGCGGCTCAAGGCGGAGCTGCGAATCGCGGAGACGCAGGCGCGCGACATCCTCCCGGGCCTGAAGGCGCAGGTGGACACGCGCAACGGCGTGGTGGAGGGCACCGTGGCGCGCGTGGCCCCCGCGGCCAGCCAGGGCACGGTGCGCGTGGAGGTGTCGCTGCCGGACGCGCTGCCCAGGGGCGCCCGGCCGGACCTCACCGTGGAGGGCACCGTGGAGCTGGAGCGGCTGGACGACGTGCTGTCCGTGGGCCGCCCGGCGGGAGCCCAGGCGGAGAGCACGCTGGCGCTCTTCCGGCTCTTGCCCGGAGGCGACGAGGCGGTGCGCATCCCCGTGAAGCTGGGCCGCGGCTCGGTGAACGCGGTGGAGGTCGTGCAGGGGCTTTCAGAGGGCGATCAGGTGGTGCTGTCGGACATGACCGCGTGGGATGCGGTGGAGCGCGTGAGGCTGCGATGATGACGACGATGATGAACGACGGCGAGGCGAAGGCCGTGGCCCCGGGCGCGGTGCCGGGCAAGGCGCTGCTCCAACTCGACGGGCTCACCAAGGTGTTCGAGACGGAGGAGGTGGAGACGCACGCCCTCTCCAACATCCAGCTCACCATCCGCCAGAACGAATGGGTGGCCATCGTCGGCCCGTCCGGCTCCGGCAAGTCCACGCTGCTCGCGGTGCTGGGGCTGTTGGACACCGCCACGCGCGGCAGCTACCTGCTGGATGGCAGGAGCGTGCTGGAGCTGTCGCCCACGGACCGGGCGAAGGTGCGCAACCAGCACATCGGCTTCATCTTCCAGAGCTTCAACCTCATCGGCGACCTCACCGTCTTCGAGAACGTGGAGCTGCCGCTCACCTACCGGGGGCTGCCCGCGCAGGAGCGCAAGCAGCGCGTGGAGCGGGCCCTGGAGCGCGTGGGCATGGCGCACCGGGCGCGGCACCTGCCGGGGCAGCTGTCCGGCGGCCAGCAGCAGCGCGTGGCGGTGGCGCGCGCCGTGGCGGGAGACCCCCTCATCCTCCTGGCGGACGAGCCCACCGGCAACCTGGACTCGAAGAACGGCGAGGCGGTGATGCAGCTGTTGTCCGACCTGCACAAGGCGGGCTCCACCCTCTGCATGGTGACGCACGACCCGGCGCACGCGCGCATCGCCACGCGCACGGTGAGCCTGTTCGACGGCCGCGTCGTGCAGGACGAACAGCTTCGCTGAAGGACGGGGGACAAAGGCCATGGAACACCTGCTCGGCGACCTGCGCTACGCGTGGCGCTCCCTGAGGAACGCCCCCGGCTTCGTGGCGGTGGCGGTGCTGACGCTGGCGTTGGGCATCGGCGCGAACAGCGCCGTGTTCAGCGTGGTGAAGGGCGTGCTGCTCACCCCGCCGCCGTTCACCCAGCCGGAGCGGCTGGTGCTGCTGGCCCCGAACTTCGACGCCTTCGGCCTGAAGGAGGTGTCGAACTCCGTCCCCGAGTACCGGGACCTGACCACGCACACGAAGGCCTTCACGTCGCTTGCGGCCTTCCGGCCCGATGACAAGACGCTCACCGGTGGGGATTCACCCCGGCGCCTGCACGTCGTCGTCGCCACGGCGTCCTTCCTGCCCACGCTGGGCGTCGCGCCGGTGCTGGGCCGGGGCTTCACGCAGGAGGAGGAGACGCCGGGCCAGGACCAGGTCGTCGTGCTCACGGACGCCGCGTGGCGCACCCACTTCGCGAAGGACCCGGAGGTGCTGGGGCGCGTGCTGCGGCTGGACGGCGTGCCGCACACGGTGGTGGGCGTGCTGCCCCCGGGCGCCGTCTACCCGGAGGACACGGAGGCGGTGCTGCCCTTCGCGCCCACGCCCGAGCAGCAGGAGGAGTCCCGGCGCGGCAACCGCTTCCTCAGCGTGCTGGCGCGGCTCAAGCCGGGGATGACGCTGGATGGCGCGCGCGCGGACCTTGCGCGCATGGGCAACGCGCGCCCGGCGGACCTGGTGAGCCGGTACCGGGAGTGGGGCGGGTCCATGAGCGTGAAGCCGCTGGAGGACCAGATCGTAGGCGGCGTCCGCGAGACGCTGTGGCTGCTCTGGGGCGCGGTGGGCTTCGTGCTGCTGGTCGCGTGCTCCAGCGTGGCCAACCTGCTGCTCGCGAGGGCGGTGTCCCGGGGCCGCGAGGTGTCCATCCGCGCGGCGCTGGGCGCGGGCCGGCCGCGGCTGGTGGCGCAGTTCCTCACGGAGAGCCTGGTGCTGTCGCTGGTGGCGGGCGCGGTGGGGCTGTGCCTGTCATTGGGATTGGCGCGGCTGCTGGGGTCGCTGCTGTATGGCGTGTCGGCGGCCGACCCGTGGACGTTCGGCGGGGTCGCGCTGCTCTTGACCGGGGTGGCGCTGGGGGCGTCGTGGCTGCCGGCTCGACGGGCGACGCGCGTGGACCCCATCATCGCGCTCCGGGCCGACTGAGCTCCCTCCTTTCTGGCACAGTTCCCAACCGTGGCGTCCTCCGTGTCCGAACCCACCGCTTCTTCTTCCCCTCGTACCACCCGCATCCTCGTGGCCGACGACCAGCCGGACGTGCTGGAGGCGCTGCGGCTGCTGCTCAAGCGCGACGGCTACACCGTGGTGAGCGCGCAGTCCCCCGCGGGCGTGAAGGCCACGCTGGACGCGGAGGACGTGGACCTGGTGTTGATGGACCTCAACTACGCGCGCGACACCACGTCCGGGCGCGAGGGCCTGGACCTGCTGGGCGAGCTGCGCGCGCGGGACGCGCTGCTGCCCGTGGTGGTGATGACGGCGTGGAGCAGCGTGGAGGGCGCGGTGGAGGCGATGCGCCTGGGCGCGCGCGACTACGTGCAGAAGCCCTGGGACAACACGCGCCTGCTGGCCACGCTGCGCACGCAGCTGGAGCTGTCCCGGGCGTTGAAGCGCGGCCGACGGCTGGAGGAGGAGAACCAGCACCTGCGCCGCGAGCAGGGCGGGCGCTCGCCGCTGGTGGGCGAGTCGCGGGCGATGCTGCCGGTGCGCAGGCTCATCGAGCGGGTGGCGCCGTCGTCCGCGCCGGTGCTGGTGACGGGGGAGCACGGCACGGGCAAGGAGGTGGTGGCGCGCCTCCTCCACGCGGTGAGCACGCGCGCGGACCGGCCCTTCGTCGCGGTGAACTCCGGCGGCCTGTCCGAGGGCGTCTTCGAGAGCGAGCTCTTCGGTCACGTGAAGGGAGCCTTCACGGACGCGAAGGCGGACCGCATCGGCTGCTTCGAGCTGGCGGACGGCGGCACGCTCTTCCTGGATGAGATTGGGAACATGCCGCTCACGCAGCAGGCCAAGTTGCTGCGGGTGCTCCAGACGGGAGAGCTGCACCCGGTGGGCTCGTCGCGGACGCGGCGCGTGGACGTGCGCGTGGTGAGCGCGACGAACGTGGACCTGGGCCGGGCGGCGGCGGAGGGCCGCTTCCGCGAGGACCTGCTCTACCGGCTCAACACGGTGGAGGTGCAGCTGCCGCCGCTGCGGGAGCGGCGCGAGGACATCCCGTTGCTCGCGGCACACTTCCTGGCGGTGCAGGGGCAGCGCTACGGCCGCCCCAACATCCACCTGGCACCGGGGGCACTGGAGGCGCTCATCGCGTACCCGTGGCCGGGCAACGTGCGCGAGCTGGAGCACGCGGTGGAGCGCGCGCTGCTGATGGCGGTGGGGGACCGCGTGGAGGCGGAGGACCTGCTGCTCAAGCGGATGGGTCCCCCGGGCGGAGGGAGCGCGCGCCTGGAGGAGATGACGCTGGAGGAGGTGGAGCGCTACCTCATCGAGCGCGCCCTCGGCCGGCATGACGGCAACGTGAGCGAAGCCGCGAAGGCGCTGGGCCTGTCGCGCAGCGCGCTCTACCGGCGGCTCCAGTACTACGGCATCAAGGGCGCAAGGTGAGCCGCGGTCCCGCGCACGAGCACGACGCGCACGAAACGAACGCACGCGTGCCGTACGACCTGCGGGTGATGTGGCTCGCGGTCCTCGCCGGCCTGCCCGCGGTCCTCGTGACGCTCGCGCTCCTGTGGACGGGGGACTTCACCGCCAAGGTGCGCTGGACGCTGTCCGTGCTCGTGGTGGGCATCCACGCCGGAGCCTGTCTGGCGCTCCGCGAGCGCGTCGTGCGGCCCCTGCACACCGTCGCGGGCCTGCTGGCCGCCCTGCGTGAAGGCGACTACTCCGTGCGCGGCAGGGGCGGACGCGCGGGGGATCCGCTCGGCGAGGTGCTCCTGGAGGTCAACGCCCTGGGGGACACCCTGCGCGAACAGCGCCTGGGCGCGATGGAGGCAGGCGCCCTGCTGGGCCAGGTCATGGAGGCCATCGACGTCGCGGTGCTCGCCTTCGACGCCTCCGGCACCCTCAAGCTGGTGAACCGCGCGGGCGCCCGGCTCGTGGGCCTGCCGCGCGCGCAGCTGTTGGGCCAGCGCGCCGAGGCCCTCGGCTGGAGCGACCTGCTGGAAGGTCCCGCCCCCCGCCGCCTCACGCGCGCCTTCGCGCAGCAGGACGGCGGCCCCTACGAGCTGTGGCGAGGCACCTTCCGCGAAGGAGGCCAGCCCCACCAGCTGGTCGTGCTCACCGACCTGCGTCTGGCATTGCGCGAGGAGGAACGCGAGGCCTGGCGCCGGCTGGTCCGCGTGCTCAGCCATGAAATCAACAACTCCCTCACCCCCATCCAATCCATCGCGGACGCCCTCCAAGACACCGTCACCCAGGTGCCGCGCCCCGCCGACTGGGAGGAGGACACCCGTCACGGCCTGGGCATCATCGCCCGCAGAGCAGAAGCCCTGTCCCGCTTCATGTCCGCCCACGCGCGGCTCGCGCGCCTGCCGCCACCCACCCTGGGGCCCGTCGAAGTAGAGCCCTGGGTGCGGCGGGTGGTGGCCCTGGAGCCGCGCCGCCCCGTGGCCGTGCGCCCCGGCCCCGTCCTCACCGTGTCCGGCGATGGAGATCAGCTGGAGCAACTGCTCATCAACCTGGTGCACAACGCCGTGGACGCCGTCCTGTCGGAAGGGGGCGCGGGCGGTGTCTGGGTTTCCTGGGCGGTGCACGCGCCGGGCGCCGTGGAGGTCTGGGTGGAGGATGAAGGCCCCGGCCTCGCCGACACCGCGAACCTCTTCGTGCCCTTCTTCACCACCAAGCCCCAGGGCAGCGGCATCGGCCTGGCGCTCAGCCGGCAGATCGCCGAAGCGCACGGAGGCAGCCTGCGCCTGGAGAACCGCACGGACGGCCGAGGCTGCCGCGCGAGGCTCAGGCTCCCGCTGGACGCTCCGCGCGCGTGAAGCGCTTCTTGCCGGACATGGACGCAGGTCCCGTGGGCGCGGCGGGAGCGGCTTCAGGCTCCGGCACGGGCGCGGCCAGCCGGTAGAGCAGCGCGGTCGCCGCCCAGAAGAACAGCACCGTGAAGCCCACGTGGATCCACCGCGCCCCGGACCACTGCTGCAGCGAGTGGGGCAACGCCTCCAGCGCGACGAAGCCGCCCAGCCACTGCCCCAGCCAGCACAGCGCCGTCACCCACACCACGCGCTGCCACGAAGCCACGCGCGTGCGCCCGAAGGCATACCGGTGCAGGGCCCACAACAGCCCCACGGCGCAGCCCCACAGCGCCAGACGTGTCAGGGAAAGTCCTCGGTGCGAAGGACCCCATGGGTCCAGCTCCAGCACCCCGAAGCTCGGTGCCAGGATGAGCACCTGCACCAGCAGCACCCGGCGCACCCGCTCCGTCAATCCCTTGAGGAGCTGTCCATACGTCCAGGTCAGCGCAATCATTGGAGCCCTCCTCGGGCACGAATGAGCGGTGCTGCAGGAGAAGAACGGTTCGCCCTTTATTTCTTGATTTATTTGATTGGGTGGACTCCCAGGCTCCACCCAGACAAGCAACTTCCGGGGGTTGGATGGTTGTTTGTAATGACTATTCAAAGATGGACAATTCAGAGAGGGTATAGAACTCAGCGGGTGGGGCGGTTCCGCCGTAGGTAAGGGATTCCACGGAGAGCCGCACGAAGCGCACGGGCCCGGTGGGGGTGAGGGGCACGTCCTGGAAGACCGGCTCCTGGACGCCCAGGCGGAGCATCCCGTCCCCATAGGGAGATGCCCCCTCGGCAGGCTCGGTGTAGAGGCCGAACGTCGCATCGCGCAGGGACTGCTCCCGCGGGCTCATGTCCCGCAGTACGACGCGCGCCAGGGATTGCCACTGTTCGCCGTCAACACTGCCCTCCAGGACGAGCCAATCCTTACCGCCCCTGTCTTGCAGGTAGTACAGCCCTCGCACCACCGCGCGGCGCGGCAGGGCCGGCTGGGGCAGGGTGATGACGACGTTGTGGAAGCGGGGGTCGGTCTCCTTCTCCCAGAAGTCCACCGGGGTGAGCAGGCCATCCGTCCATGGACAGACATCCGGAAAGGACGGCTCGCACGTCGCGCCGCGACTGATGGGGCGCAGCGTCCCCGCGGGCAGCGGTTCGGCGCCGGTGCGCCATTCCTGCCGGAAATAGACGGAGCTGGGCTCACCGCCCAGCGGAGAGAACAACCACGAGCCCATGCTGGCGGCGCGCAGCCGCACCTGGGGCGTGGCGAAGTCCTCCAGCACGTACGGGCTCGGCGTCCATGGGGACTCCGTGCCCTTCTGCCGCCAGAGCAGCTCGCCGCCGGACGTGACCCACAGCAGGGGCTCCGGGGCGGTGGGCAGCAGGGGAATCGTCGAACCGTCGTCGGCGAGCAGCTCCAGCGTGTCGCCGGTCTCCGGCACGGGAGGCGCCGGGGGCGCGGGCGGGAAGGCCACGGTGGGGCCCTGGTCGCTGCTGCCCACGAGCGGACGCGCATCCCACGGCTTCAGCGTGGGCAGCTCCACGTCGTCCTGCATCGTGAACGAGAGGAAGGTGCCGCTGCCGTCCGCGTCCAGCGGCAGCGCCAGCCGCAGGCGGTTCGAGCGCATGTAGTAGTCCTCCTCGCGCACGGCGTCCCCGGACAGCAGCTCCAGGGTGAAGTCGCCCGAGGCCTCCGTGGTGGCGGTGGTGAGCGGCGTGAAGACGTCGTCCTCCAGCCGCTCCAGGGTCAGCGTCTCGCCGGAGCGCGGCGTGCCGTCGCGGTGGAGCGCGCGGCCGTACGCGAAGATGGGGTCCTCGGGATGGCGGTCGCAGCCAGCGGTGGTGAAGGCCAGCAGTCCCAGGGAAGTGACGAGTGCGCGTCGCATGTCAGTAGGTCGCCTTGAGCCCGAAGAGGGGGAGGATGACGGGGATGCGCATGGGGACCCGCACGGGGCGGACGTCCTTGTGGGGGGAGCTCTCGTAGTCGCCGCCTTCGGAGCGGTACTCGTAGGCCACCACCTCCTGCCGCGCGGAGAGGTTGAGCACGTCCAGCGACGCATCCAGGGTGAAGTCCTGGTAGGCCCACGACTTCGCGATGCGCGCGTCCACGCGGAAGAACGGCGCCAGGCGCTGCGTGCGGTCCAGATCCTGCCGCACCCATTCGGTCGAGCCGTCCGGGTTCGTCACCCAGCGCTGGGTCTGCGAGGTGATCTGCCCCGTCTCCGGACGGCCGGTGTTGAAGTGCACCACCGTGCCCACGGTCCAGTTGTTGCCGAACTTGTAGCTGAGCGCGGCGTTGAAGGTGTGCGCCTGCTCGAAGGCGAAGGGCAGCGTGCCCTCCACCGTCTCCAGCACGCGGTTGTCGTCGCTGATGCGGCCGAAGCGCGCCTTCCGCTTGCTCTGCAGGAAGCTGTAGGACACCCAGCCGAACCAGTGGCGGCCCAGCGGGTGGCGCGCCATCAGGTCGAAGCCGTAGGCATAGCCGGTGGTGGCGGGGTCCTCGCCCAGGCCGCCCCGGCGGCGGCGGTTCTCCGCCACGTCCACCAGGTCGAACTCCACCGCGCGGGAGAGCGGGTTGAAGAACGCGTCCGCGCTCAGCTCCAGCCCCTCGAAGGCCTT
Source organism: Corallococcus sp. CA049B (assembly GCF_003611685.1). Lineage (NCBI taxonomy): Bacteria > Pseudomonadati > Myxococcota > Myxococcia > Myxococcales > Myxococcaceae > Corallococcus > Corallococcus sp. CA049B. The sequence continues at coordinate 45,337 of NZ_RAWC01000021.1, forward strand.
CCACTCCGCGCCCACGTCGAATTGGGCGCCGGACTGGAGGCCGTAGCGCAGGCTCGCGGTGTCGATGGCGGGCACGTGCACGAGCACGGTGGGCGGCTGGTGGAACAGGCCCGCGCCGCCCTTGAGCGTGAGGGTGTCCGTCAGCGAGTGGCGCACGGACAGGCGCGGCTCCACCGCGGTGAAGGTCATGCCCGGCACCAGGTGGTACGCATCCACGCGCAGACCCGGCGTCACCACCCAGGTGTCGGACGGCCTCCAGGTGGCGGACGCATATGCGCCGGAGAAGGTGGCCAGCGCGCTGGGCCGCTTGAGCGGATCCGCGTCGTCGGAGGGCCGCCAGCCCGGAGGCCGCGCGGTGCCGGTGAGCGTGGTGGCGGAGCGGCGGTGCTCCACGTCCGCGCCCACGGCGACGTCGAGCGACGGCGTCAGCGCTCGCCGCCACCCCGCGCGAGCGGCGACGCTGACCTGGCTCAGCCCGTACTCGCCCACGTCCTGGCGGACGAGGGTACCCCCGGCGTTTTGTGTCTCCTCGCCGGTGAGGCCCAGGCCGTCCCAGCCCAGGGTGACGCCGACCTCGCCCTCGCCCTCCGCCACCGGGTGCGTGCCGCGCAGGTCGATGCGGTGGAAGCGCGACACGACGCCGCCGCCCTCCGCCCCTGCCAGCAGCTCCGGCGCGATGCCCACGTCGTCGGAGCTTCCCAGCGCGAACAGACGCAGGCGTCCCCGGCCCACCTTCTGCTCGACGCGCGCCTGGTAGTCCCAGAAGCCCGCGCGCACCCGCTCCGCCTCCGAGTTCTGGACGGTGTTGGCCATCAGGGAGATGAGCAGCGCGGAGTAGCTGAAGCGGCCCGCCAGGCTGACGCTGGTGCCGGTGGACTCGAAGGGCTGCTCGATGAAGCCGCCTGCGTTGAGCAGGTCCGCGTACGCGGTGAAGTGCAGCCGGTCCTCGCGAGGACGGCTGAGGCGCCCCTCCACCGCGCCGCCCAGCACGCGGCCGTACTGCACCGGCGGCGCGCCCGGATAGAAGTCCACGGTGTCGATGAAGTCCGGGTGCACCACCGCGGGCCCGAGCAGCAGGTGGTACAGCATCGGGATGCGCACACCATCCAGGAAGAAGCCCGTGGCCGCGGGCTGGCTGCCGCGCACCACCGGATAGCTGATGCCTGAGGCGAGGCTGCCCACGCCGGGCATCAGCATCACCACGCGGAAGGGGTCGCCCAGCGTGCCGGGCACCTCGCGGATCTCCTGTTCGTGCAGGCTGATGCGGGTGACTTCCGTGCGGGGGCGCTCGTCGCGCACCACGGTCTCGTAGGGGTTCACCTCGCGAGGCTGGAGCCGGTAGATGACCTGGAGCGTCTGCCCTTGCGTCAGCGTCTCCGTGAACGTCGTCGTCGCGTGGCCTGGAGCGCGGACCTCCAGCGTGTGCGAGCCCGGCGACACGTCCACCGTGAAGAGGCCCTGCGCGTCCGTGGTGGCGGTGGGCTGGAGCGCGCCGTCCAGGAAGAGGGCCGCGTCCGACAGCGGGCGGCGCGTGCCGCGTGCGCGCACCTCGCCGGCGAGGCGCGTGGTGGAGGCGGGGAGCTGCACGGGGGGCGTGAACCGGTAGACGAACGGCAGGCGCACGGCCACGGGAGTGCCGCCCAACGTGGCCGGGGTGAAGCGCAGGCCCGGGGCCGCGGCGAGCGCCGCGTCGGTGAGGCGCGGCTCGGCGGCGGCGCGCACGACCTTCGCCTCCGCGACGCGGCCCTCCACGTCCACCAGCAGCTCCAGCTCTACTTCGCCGGGCGTGCCCTCCAGGCCTTCCGGCCACGCGGCGGGAGCATCGGCGGTGAGGCTGGGAGGCACGAGCGTCGTGTCGCCCGCGTCGGGAGAGAGGCCCAGGCGGAGGGCGTCCTCGGCGGAGAGGGCCTGGCCCGCGTCGGTGGCGTGGACGTCCACCTCCACGGCGCGAGGTTCGCTGGTGGCGGAGGGCACGCCCTGCGCGAGGGCGGTCGAGGCGGACAGGAGCGCCAGCGCCAGGGGGAAGGCACGGGAGAGGAACATGGGCGGGCGCTTCAACACCGGCCCCCTACAAAAGTGACACCCGCGCTGTCGCCAGAGTGCTCCGGCCCGGCGGGGACACTGCATGCATTCATGGATTCAGCCCAAGGCGCCCAGGACTTCCCCGGCCCGGGGCGGAAGCCGGTTCACGCAGGGCATACGGACCGGGACGCGAATCCCGGTGGTGCCTTTTCACGCGAAGTCTAGGGGACGCGGTGTCAGGAGTCGCCGGGCTGCTCGAGTCCCCTGCCATTCCCCCCGCGCCGCGCCACTCCGTCCCCAAGGGTGGCGCGCTGTGCGAACGCGCACGGCCCTCTGTCCCGAGGTGCCGCCCCCTGGAGCCGCGACCTGAGCGGTCGTTACACTTTTTCATGTCGAGCGGAAGCCACGGCCAGGGTTCCGCGGGGAGGGCGCATGCGGACGCCGAAGGACGAACTGCTGCTCCGGGCGATGGACCATGCGTTGTCAGCGCGAACAATGGATGCGGTGGAGGCGCTGGCTGCGCTCTACCGGTTGTTGGACGCGGAGCGCATTCCCGAGGACGAGAACTACGCCGTGTTCGCCACGGCCTTGTCGCGCCGGTTGGAGGGCGCGACAGGGGCGCTGCATCCGTACCGGGCGTCGGAGGTGGATGGGAGCGCGCCACAGATTGAGTTGTTCCGGCGGTTGATGAAGCACCTGCCGCTGGCGTCGGCGGCGGACGCGGTGGCGAACGCACTGCTCGCGGATTTCCTGCGAGGACACGCGGAGGCGACGCTGCTGGACGTGGGCATCGGGCAGGGGCGGCAGGAGTGCAACCTGCTGCGCGCATTGGCGAAGGCGGGCGCGCTGCCCCGGCACCTGACGGTGGTGGGGGTGGATCCCAGCGGCACGAGCCTGGTGGAGGCGCGCGACGCGGTGCTGGCGGTGGCGGACGAGGTGGGGCTGCCGCTCGAGTTCGTGAAGCTGGAGGCGCCGGTGGAGGACCTGGACATGGCGACATGGGCGGCGTTGCGAGCCGTGCGCCGGCCGCTGGTGGTGAACGCGGCGTTCGCGCTGCACCACGTGGCGGAGAAGGAGACGTCGGGATTGGAGGCGCGCGACGCGGTGTTGGCGAGGCTGGCGTCGCTGGGCCCGGTGGGCGTGGTGATGTGCGAGCCCCACGTCGACCACCACCGGGCACCGGCACGTGAGCGATTGAAGAACGCGTGGAATCACTTCTCCCGGGTGTTCCAGCTGCTGGATACGCTGGAGATACCGGGGGCGGAGCGTCGCGCCATCAAGCGGTTCTTCGGCCGGGAGGTGGATGACATCGTGGGCACGGTGAACGAGTCGGAGCGGTGTGAGCGCCACGAGCCGGCGCTGGCCTGGTGGGAGCGGTTGCAGCGCGCGGGCTTCGCGCCGAGAGGCGGGCTGGCGGCGCTGTGTCCGGCTGACGTGCACCCGGCGGTGGGGCTGTTCGTGGAGGAGGGCACGGTGGGCATCACCTTCCGGGGCGATGTGCTGGTGTCGGTGCTGGCGGCGGTGCCGGGGGAGGGCGCGTGAGCGACTTGGAGGCATTGGCGCCGAAGGTCATCGCGAGGTGCCGTGAGGCCGGGGTGCGGTTGGCATTGGCGGAGGCGTGCACGGGAGGGCTGATGACGGCGGCGCTGACGGAGGTGCCGGGAGCATCCGCGGTGGTGGAGCGCGGGTTCGTGCCGTACTCGAACGAGTCGAAGGGGGAGCAGCTGGGAGTGCCGCTGGCGTTGTTGCAGGCGCACGGGTCGGTGAGCGCGGAGGCGGTGGGCGCGATGACGGCGGGGGCGTTGGAGCGTTCGTGGGCGGACTGGGCGGTGGCGGAGACAGGCATCGCGGGGCCGGGAGGCGGGACGGAGACGAAGCCGGTGGGGCTGGTGTTCATCGCGGTGCAGCGGCGCGGGAGGGCCGCGGTGGTGGAGCGTCACCGGTTCGAAGGGGACCGGCGCCAGGTGCGGCAGGCCGCGGCGGCGCGAGGGCTGGCCCTCCTTCTGGAGCAGGTGGGAGTGGAGTCCTGAATAGGGGACTCATCCCTCGGGACGTTGGCACGTGGAGGCCTGATGGAGGAGAAGGTTTGACGCAGTCTCACGAAGGGGGCCTCGATGTACCGAATCGACGTGGACCGAGCGGAATCCATCGTGAGCTTCGCGCTGGAGGGCTACATCCGGCTGGAGGAGATGCAGCGCTTCGTGGAGGACCTGCGCGCCGCGACGGATGAAGTGGCGGGGCAGGCCATCAAGATCGAAGCGGACCTGCGCACGTTCCGGCCGGCGTCACCGGAGGCAGCGGACCTCATCCGGAGGGTGCAGGAGTACGGGCTGCGCTCCGGGGTGACGCGGGTGGCGGAGCTGGTGCAGAACCAGATCGTCGCGTTGCAGCTGAACCGGGTGGCGTCCGGAAGCGGGACGGACAAGATCCTCCGCCGCTTCTGGCAGGAGTCCGCGGCAAGGACCTGGCTGAAGCACGGAGACGCGGAGCTGGGAGTGGCGCTGCAGAGCTGAGCGGAAACGAACATGCCAGCGCGCGGGTGGTGCGTGCTGTGGGTGTTGTTCGTGACGGGCTGCGCGACGTCACGGACGGTGCGGTTGGACACGGGAGAAGGCCGGGCGCGTGAGCACACGCCGCGCAGGGACACGAGGCCCGTGGCGCTGGAGGCAGACACCTTCGAGAAGGCGGTGCGGACGCTGGCGCGAGGAGCGCCGGTGTCGGTGCATCCGAGAAGGGAAGCGCTCCGGCTGTTGGGCCCCGGAGCGGAGCGTCCGCGGGCCTCGCTGGGCGTCGTGTCCGTGGACGACCCGAGGCAGGGGCGAGTCCGCGTGGCGCAAGGGAGCACGGAGCTGGAGGCCGCCTACGGGCGCTGGTGCGTGCGCAAGCGGCTGTCCGGAGACTGCCTGCACCTGTTGGACCGGGGGCTGACGCTGGATGAGGAGGGCAAGCGGACGCTGGCCTTCCGGATTGCGTTGGACTCGGTGTGGGAGGAGACGGCCGAAGCGCTGGAGGGGATGGTGGACCCCGAGGCGACGGTGTCGCTGCTGGTGATGACGGGAGCTGTGTACTTCAGCCTGTGGCTGGTGCCGGAGCCGCTGCTGACGAAGGGAGTGGCGGCGACGCTGACAGTGGCGCTGATTGCGTACCTGGGCTGGGACACGGTGTGGAGTCTCATCCAGGGCTGGAGGGTGCTGGCGGTGGAGGTGAAGGACGCGGAGACGTTCGACGGCGTCCGGGACGCGGGAGAGAAGTACGGCGAGGTGATGGGAAAGCAGGCGGCACGGGCCTTCGTGATGCTGGCGATGGCGGCGCTGGGGAGCACGGCGCAGACGCTGGCGAGCCGGGTCGCGACGCTGCCGGGCTCAGCGCAGGCCGCGCTGGTAGGAGCGGAGCAGGGAGGCTTCCGGCTGGTGGCCGCGGCGGAGGTCTCGGCCATCGCGGTGTCCGCAAGCGGCGAGGTGACCATTGCACTGGCGCCCAACGCGGTGGCGATGTCCGCCAAGGGGCCGAATGTCCCGGCGCCGGTCGACGTGCATGAACATCACATCGCCACGAACAAGTGGTGGGACGCCACGCACAACGGCGGGCCCTGGTCGCCCCAGTTCCAGAAGATCTTCGACCGGGCGGGCATGTCCCTGGATGATCCCGCGAACAAGGTCAGCATCGCGGGACACAGGGGGCCACATCCCGAGGAGTACCATCGAGAAGTCTTGAGGCGCTTGCTGCGGGCAACAGGCCGCTGCCGAAGCATGAATCAATGTAGAGAGGCCCTGGTGACCGGACTGAAGTCCCTGGCATTGGAGATCCGGACAGAAGGCAGCAAGCTCAACAAGTGGGTCACTCGGACCGAGTAACAAGGAGCCCCTATGCCGGGACGGTACTTCGACCTGCACGATGACATGGGCATCCAGACCCGCTGGCTGCTCGACGATCCCAGGAACTCACAGGGGAATGAGGTCGATGACCCCTGGCAATTCGCGGATGGCTGCCCGGTGAGAGTGGAGGAGCGACTCCGGATCCCCATCTATCACCCGGGAACCTCGCTCGAGTTCTCCCATGCGGGCGTAGGTGGGGCTCCTGTCGTGCATCAGCGAGTCGCGAGCATCTTCAAGAAGCTGGCGCCAGAGGACGTGCAAATCCTCCCTGTCGATGTTGATGGTCAGGCCGAGCCGTACTGCTTGCTCGTCGCGACCCGGAACATCCGATGCATTGATGATCAGCAGACGGCGGAAGTGCAGTACTGGAAGCCGGAGGACGGCCAACCCGAGAAGGTGGGCGAGTATCGCGCCGTTTCCGGCATGCGCATTGACGTGACAAAAGTAGGGGACACGAAGGTGTTCCGTCCCTGGGGCTGGACCCTCGCGCTCATCGTCTCCGAGGACATCAAGGAGGCGTTGGAGCGCGCGAATGTCACAGGGGTGAGGTTCACGGAAGTCACAGGTCCCAGCGAAGTCACTCCGGAGGAGCGTGAACACAACCGCAAGCTCCAGGTGCTCTACGACCGAACAGAAACAGCCCGCACCGCGTTCTGGCGCACCCTGGGCACGCTGGACGAAGACGCCATCCTCCCCATCGTCGTCGGAGGAGGCTGGCCCGCGAGGCGCCAGGTCTGGCGCGTCATCCACCGGCCCGAAGGACGCACCCTCTTCGTGACGGACGGGCTCTCCGACTTCTTCGTGGCTGCCGTGGAGCCCTCCGTTGGCTACGGCCTGGAGCTCGCGCTCGAAACTGATGAACCCGTGGAGAACATGGCGAAGAGCTGGCAGCAGCTGCTGCTGGAGCGCATCGCCAACGAGCTCGCGGGCCACGAACACCTGCGCGAACCCGCGAGGACCGGCATCCTCTCCATGGAAGTGGACGGAGAGCGCATGCCCGAACCGCTCCTGACCAAAGACGGTCGAGTCGCCGTGCTCCTGGGCATGGACACTCCAGTCCTCCCAGGTCACTTCACGATGCCAGACGGACAGGTCCGGCTCGTCACCGTGAAGACGCTGATGCCCCGGGAGCTCACGTACCTGTTGGAGCACGGCCGGGAGGAGCTGCTCCACCGCTTCAACCAGTCCCCCCCCGGCCACCTGTCCAAGGCCTGGCGCCAGCCCGTGGTGTAGTAGCCCAGACCCGGAGGCAGTCCATGTCGCTGCGCTGGCTGTGCGTGCTGTGGATGCTGCTGGTGACGGGCTGCGCGACGTCACGGACGGTGCGGTTGGACACGGGAGAAGGCCGGGCGCGTGAGCACACGCCGCGCAGGGACACGAGGCCCGTGGCGCTGGAGGCAGACACCTTCGAGAAGGCGGTGCGGACGCTGGCGCGAGGAGCGCCGGTGTCGGTGCATCCGAGAAGGGAGGCACTCCGGCTGTCGAGCCCCGGAGCGGAGCGTCCGCGGGCCTCGCTGGGCGTCGTGTCCGTGGACGACCCGAGGCAGGGTCGAGTCCGGGTGGCGCAAGGGAGCACGGAGCTGGAGGCCGCCTATGGGCGCTGGTGCGTGCGCAAGCGGCTGTCCGGAGACTGCCTGCACCTGTTGGACCGGGGGCTGACGCTGGATGAGGAGGGCAAGCGGACGCTGGCCTTCCGGATTGCGTTGGACTCGGTGTGGGAGGAGACGGCCGAAGCGCTGGAGGGGATGGTGGACCCCGAGGCGACGGTGTCGCTGCTGGTGATGACGGGAGCTGTGTACTTCAGCCTGTGGCTGGTGCCGGAGCCGCTGCTGACGAAGGGAGTGGCGGCGACGCTGACAGTGGCGCTGATTGCGTACCTGGGCTGGGACACGGTGTGGAGTCTCATCCAGGGCTGGAGGGTGCTGGCTGCGGAGGTGAAGGAGGCGCAGACGTTCGACGGCGTCCGGGACGCGGGGGAGAAGTACGGCGAGGTGATGGGAAAGCAGGCGGCGCGGGCCTTCGTGATGCTGGCGATGGCGGCGCTGGGGAGCACGGCGCAGATGCTGGCAACGAGGGTCGCGACGCTGCCGGGCTCAGCGCAGGCCGCACTGGTGGGAGCGGAGCAGGGAGGCTTCCGGCTGGTGGCCGCGGCGGAGGTCTCGGCCATCGCGGTGTCCGTGAGCGGCGAGGTGACCCTTGCACTGGCGCCCAACGCGGTGGCGATGTCCGCCAAGGGACCGAATGTCCCGGCGCCAGTCGACGTCCACGAGCACCACATCGCCACGAACAAGTGGTGGGAAGCCACGCACAACGGGGGGCCGTGGTCGCCCCAGTTCCAGAAGATCTTCGACCGGGCGGGCATGTCCCTGGATGATCCAGCGAACAAAGTCCGTGTCCCGGGCCATAAGGGTCCTCATCCCGAGGCGTACCATCAAAGAGTGCTCTCCCGGCTGAACGAAGCAATGGAAGACTGTGCCAGCATCCATCAATGCCGCGAGGCGCTCACCAACGAGCTTCGTCGGCTCGCCAGCGACATCTTGAACACGAGCACGACGCTCCATAAGTGGGTCACGAAGTCATAGCTGGGCGGGAGCCTCTCGTGGCGATGCGGTACTTCGAGCTGATCGACGATCTGTACGTCCCCGGTCGGTGGTCGCTGGGCGATCCCATCGATGCGTCCGGCCGGGAGGTCGCCAATCCATGGATGTTCAGGAAGGGTGAACCCGTCAGCCTGGAAACGCCCTTGAGGATTCCGGTCGACCCTGCTGGTCAGCCCTTGGACTTCACGCTGGCTGGCATCGGCTTGGCGCCCGTCATTCAGGCTGAAGCGGCAGCCATCCTGACCCGGCTCGCACCGGATGATGTTCAGCTGCTCCCCGTGACGGTCGCGTCGGAGCCCGGACCGCATTTCCTCGTCAACGTGCTCCGGCTTGTCAGGTGCATTGACGACGAGGCTTCCGCAGAGGTGCTGTATTGGAAGCCTGAAGATGGGCGTCCAGAGAAGGTGGGGAAGTACAGGGACGTCGCTGGCATGCGCATCGATCCGACGAAGGTGGGCGGTGCCAGAGTCTTCCGCACCTGGGGATGGACCGTTGCGCTCATCGTCTCCGAGGACATCAAGGAAGCGCTGGAGCACGCGAACATCACCGGAGTGAAGTTCCGGGAAGTCACAGGCCCCAGCGAAGTCAGCCCGGAACAGCGTGAACACAACCGCAAGCTCCAGGTGCTCTACGACCGAACAGAAACAGCCCGCACCGCGTTCTGGCGCACCCTGGGCACGCTGGACGAAGACGCCATCCTCCCCATCGTCGTCGGAGGAGGCTGGCCCGCGAGGCGCCAGGTCTGGCGCGTCATCCACCGTCCCGAAGGACGCACCCTCTTCGTGACGGACGGCCTCTCCGACTTCTTCGTGGCTGCCGTGGAGCCCTCCGTGGGCTACGGCCTGGAGCTCGCGCTCGAAACCGACGAGTCCGTGGAGAACGTGGCGAAGAGCTGGCAGCAGCTGCTGCTGGAGCGCATCGCCAACGAGCTCGCGGGCCACGAACACCTGCGCGAACCCGCGAGGACCGGCATCCTCTCCATGGAAGTGGACGGAGAGCGCATGCCCGAACCGCTCCTGACCAAAGACGGTCGAGTCGCCGTGCTCCTGGGCATGGACACCCCATTCCTCCCAGGTCACTTCACGATGCCAGACGGACAGGTCCGGCTCGTCACCGTGAAGACGCTGATGCCCCGGGAGCTCACGTACCTGCTGGAGCACGGCCGGGAGGAATTGCTCCACCGCTTCAACCAGTCCCCCCCCGGCCACCTGTCCAAGGCCTGGCGCCAGCCCGTGGTGTGACTACCGCATCCCCAGCAACAGCCACACGGCCAGTGCTCCATACAGCGGCACGTTGAGCGCCAGCGTCAGCCGGTTGATGCGCCGGAACCGCTCCTGCTCCGCGTCCGCGAACCACACCCCGTCCTCGCCGGTGGTGCGTCCCTCCACGGCCTGATGGAACAGCGCCGCATACGCCACCTCCACCAGCAGGCTCACCAGGACCAACCCCACCAACGCCAGCGCCCACACATCGCGTCCATCGAGCACCCCGGCCCACTTCTCCCCGGTGTACACGAGCCCCGCTCCGACCAGCGCGATGCACCCCAGGTCATGGCCCACGCCGTACGGGGGCCGCCAGTTGCGCGACACGTAGAGCATGTAGAGCTCCGCGGCCCCGCGCAGCCACATGGACACCGCGAACGCCCCCAACACGACGCGCGCCTCCACCGGCACGGACGCGTCCATCGCCACCAGCGGGCACACCAGGAACCAGAGGAACACCGCGTACAGCAGCCACGCCATCTTGGGTCCGGAGATGCGTCCGCCCCGGCCACCCTGCGCGTTCTGCCTGCGCCGGAACACCACCGCCGCGCTCGCGCACGCCAGCAACGCCACCACCAGGAACACCCGCGTCGACGAAGTGAGCATCAGGAGGAACGAGGCCGGGGATAGTGGTGGGGAAACCGCTCGACGTACCACGCGCGAAGCCGGGGCAGATGCGTGAGGGACACCTGCGGGTGCAGGTGATGCACCACGTGCATCCCGATGTGCCGGGGCGCCAATCCCAGCCGCCCCCACCACCCGAGCCCATGGTCGCGAGTGCACGCGAACACATCTTCCAGCCTCCGCCCCTGCACGGGCGCGGCGGTGTGCTCCGCGAGCAACCGGTGCGCGTTGAACCCAGACGCCACCAGCAACGGCACCCCATACCCCCACAGCACCGCGGAAGGCCACCGCACCGCCAGCGCCAGCACGCCCAGGTGGAACAGCACCTGCCCCGCCTCCGCCCGAGCACACGCCGCCACCTCCGCGTCCCGCGTGAGCACCCGCCCGGAGCGGTCCTGCAGGAACACGCGCCCATACGCCGTGCGCAGCGAAGGCAGCACCCACGCGCAGAGCCCCACCGGTCCCCGCAGCACCCAGCCGGGAATCACGCTCAGGAGCAGGAACCACCGCCACGCCGTGCGCAGCCGTCCTCCATCCGGAGGCTTGCGGTACGGATCCGAGGGCAGGCCCGCATCGCGGTGATGGCGAAGGTGGTGGTAGCGCATCGCGGCCAGCGTGGACGCAATGGGGTAGCCCGCGACGGCCTCCAGCAGACACAGTCGCCATTCGAGCCTTCGCGAAGGCAGGTGGACCGCGTCATGAAGCAGGACGCCCAGCGCATGCAGCCGTCCCGCGACGACGAGCACCGCCAACGGCATCAGGACCGGAGGAGCCCAAGCCATGACCGCCCACCCCAGGGCCATCCCCGCCCACTCCACGGCCGCCAGGCGCAGCAGTCCGGACGGCGTGGCGGGAACGAGCAGCTCGCGAGGCACCGCCGCGCGGCGAGGCAGGGAAGAGGACATCGGGCGCCAGGACTCCACGCATGGGGGCCGGACGCAAGCCCCGTGCGGATTGGACACCCGGAGACGGGCACGGCACGCTCCGCGCGTGCACCGGGACGGTCAATCATGAGTGTGGATGTGCCAACGCAGCCGGCCCTCGCGGGCACGCGCGTGGAGTGGGGCGGCTGGGTCTTCCCCCGCTGGAACGACCCGCGGCTGCCCTTCGCGGCGCTGCTCACGCTCTACGGCGTGCTCGGCTTCACCTTCTTCGGCTTCAACCGCAGCCCCGGGCAGATGGCCTTCCTGGTCGTCTCCGGCACGCTGCTGGACGCGGTCCTGGGCTGGGTGTTCAAGCGGCGCAAGGAGCTGCCGCTCTCGGCGTACATCTCCTGCTGCTCGCTGGCGCTGCTCCTGAACTACTCGCACGCGAGCACGCTGTTGTGGCTGCCGGTGTGGCTGGCCATCGGCTCCAAGTACGTGCTGACCTTCCAGGGGCGGCACGTCTTCAACCCGTCGATGTTCGCGGTGGCCGTGTCGCTGCTCACCACGCGCGAGCTCATCACCGCCGCGCCCGCCTACCAGTGGGCCAACGGCGAGGTCGCGCTGTCGGCCTTCATCGTGATGGCGGCGATGGTGCTGTTCTTCTTCCGGGTGGGGCGCGGCTGGCTGGTGATCAGCTTCCTGTCCTTCTACGCGCTCCAGACGGCGCTGCGAGCGTTCATCCTCCGCCACCACCTGCCGCCGGAGGTGCTGTTCCTGGGCACGCTGGGCGCGCCGTCGTTCTTCATCTTCGTCTTCTACATGCTCACCGACCCGGCGACGTCGCCCGCGACGCCGAAGGCCCAGGTGCTGGTGGCGCTGGCCATCACCTGCGTGGACCTGGTGCTGCACCTGAAGGAGAGCGTCTACACGTTCTTCTACGCGGCGCTCACCGTGGCCACCTGCCGCTTCGTGTTCATGCACACGCGCGAGCTGTGGCGCACCCGGGGCGCGTCGCTGCGCCGGCTCCTGGCTCCGGACATGCTCAAACGCGTGGGCGTGGTGGGTGGGCTCGGGGCGGTGCTGGCCACGGGCTACTCGGTGTCAGCGGCGCAGGGGGAGCGCCAGGCGCCGCTCTCGTTCCACCTGGACGCGCAGGACGTCACGCAGGCGGGCCTGTCCTCACAGATGGGGCACACGCTGGAGGAGCTGGATCCGCGCGTGGCTCACGTCGCGAAGTGGCTGGTTGCTGTAGGGGACGCGGTGGCCACCGGCGACTTCGATGGGGACGGCAAGCTGGACCTGTTCCTCACGCACCCGCTGGGCACGCCGGAGCACCACGCGGGCCTGTATCGCAACCTGGGGGGACTGCGCTTCGAACGCGTCTCCGTGCCCGCGCTGGAGCGCTTCGCCACCCGCTACAAGGAGGAGGGGCTGGCGGGCGGCGGGACGTTCGTGGACTGGGATGGGGACGGGGACCTGGACCTCGCGGTGGCGGTGGCCTTCGGGCCGGTGCGCCTGCTGCGCAACACGCTGCGCGAGACGGGCACGGCGGGCTTCGAGGACGTGACGGAGTCCGCGGGCGTGACGGACCACGCGGTGAGCCTGGGGCTCACGTTCCTGGACTACGACCGGGACGGGCACCTGGACCTGCTGGTGCTCAACGCGATGACGACGCACCTGCCGGACTACCCGGAGCCCGCGCCGCCGCTCAACCTCTTCAAGCTGCCGGAGCCGGAGTACGCGGGGGACCGCCGCATGCTGCGCTTCATGCATGACGGCTGGCACAACGCGAACAACGGCGGGAAGAACGCGCTCTACCGGGGCCGGGGAGACGGCACGTTCGAGAAGCAGGACGTGGACGCGCTGGGCCTGAAGGAGACGCACTGGTCGCTCGCGGTGAGCACGGTGGACCTGAACCGGGACGGGTGGACTGACCTCTATGTGGCCAATGACTTCGGGCCGGACGACATCTACCTGAACGAGGGCGGCCGGCACTTCCGCCACATCGTGGGCAACCGCTTCGGGGAGATTGGCCGGGACACGTACAAGGGCATGAACGCGAGCGTGGCGGACTTCGACCGCAACGGCTGGTTGGACGTGTACGTGTCCAACGTGCACCACTCGCTCCAGGCGGAGGGCAGCCTGCTGTGGATGGTGGGGCCGGGCGAGGACGCCTTCGTGCCTCGCTTCAAGGACGAGGCCACCTTCCGGGGCGCGCTGAACGAGCGCCGCTTCGGCTGGGGCGCGGCGGCGGGGGACCTGGATGACGACGGATGGCCGGACCTGGTGCAGGCCAACGGCATGGTGGACGCGCGCCTGGACGCGGAGAAGTGGCGCATCCCGGCGGGGCAGCGCAACGACTACTGGTACGTGAACCACAAGTTGATGCAGTCCGGCCCGGAGGTGCACACGTACGCGGACAAGTGGGGCGACATCCGGGGCCGCGTGCTCTATCCGAACGAGGCGCGCCGCGTGTACCTCAACCTGGGCGATGCCCGGCCGGGGCACTTCGTGGACGTGGCGAAGGAGGTGGGCATCGAGGCGCCGGACAACTCGCGAGGCGTGTTGATGGCGGACCTGGATGACGACGGCGACCTGGACGTGCTCATCACCAACCAGCACGCGCCGGTGTCGCTGTATCGCAACACGCTGCGGGCCGGCGCCACGGACGCGCACTTCGTGGGCCTGTCGCTGGTGGGGGACGGGCAGCGCACGCACCGGAGCGCGGTGGGCACGCGCGTGGTGGTGTCCTACGAGGAGAACGGCAAGCGCGTGGAGCAGGTGCGCGAGGTGGGGCTGATGGGCGGGTTCTCCGCGTCGGCGGATCCTCGGCTGCACTTCGGCCTGGGCCGTCACGCGGGGCCGGTGAAGGCGGTCATCCACTGGTATGGCGCCCAGCCGCAGGAGGTGACGTTGGAGGCGGACCGCTACCAGGAGGTGCGCCAGCCTCCCGCGCCCACGGCGCTGCGGGGAGGGCCCTGACGCGATGCTCTCCGCGATGAAGGGCACCACGGTGCGGCGGGAGGACCTGGACGCCGGCACCCGGGCGCGGATGTTGGCGCTGATGCAGTGCTGCTACGTGGGCGTGAGCGCCGAGCGCTTCCACGCGGACCTGGACGCGAAGCAGTGGGTGTTCCTGCTGCACGCCCGGCGCACGCGGGAGTTGGTGGGCTTCAGCACGGTGCGGGTGGCGGAGGAGGGCGGGGCGGAGGTGTTGTACTCGGGCGACACGGTCATCCATCCGGACTGGTGGGGCCACAAGACGTTGCAGGTGGTGTTTGGAAGGTTGTTGCTCGCGCGCAAGCTGCGCCGGCCGTGGAGGCCGCTGTACTGGCTGCTCTTGTCGGGCGGATACAAGACGTACCTCCTGGCGGTGAACTACTTCCCGCGCACGCATCCGCGCAGGGACTGGACGCCGCCGGAAGGGCGCTCGGAGTTCCTGCACGGGCTGGCGACGCGTTGGTTCGGCGCGCAGTACGACGCGGCGAAGGGCACGCTGCGCTTCGACGGCGCGCACTACCGGGTGCGGGACGGTGTCTCGCCCATCGACCGCGACGCGGCGGCCCATCCGCACATCGCCTGGTTCGCGGAGCGCAACCCCGGCCACGCCGAGGGCGAGGAGTTGGTGTGTCTGGTGGAGATCCGCGGCTGGGACCTGGCACGGGCGCTGGCACGAAGCGTCTGGGGCCAGCTGCGCCGCTGGGCCCGCCGGGAGCGGGATGCCTCGCGGGTCCGCGCGGAGACGTGACGTGCTGACTTCCCGCACGATGCTATCCGCCACGATGGCGGCAATGACGCCGTCCGCGCTGCGCTTCCGCCATGCACTGCGCGACCCCGAGGCCGCGCAGGCGGAATGCCTTACGCGCATCCTCCTCGCCGTGGAGGGCACGGCACAGGCGGAGCGTGTGCAGCACTTCGACCGTATCCGCGCCGCTCGGGAGTTCCAGGACGCGGTGCCCATCACCACTCCGGACGCGGTGGCGGAAGACGTTGAGCGCATCGCGCGGGGAGAAGCGCGGGTCCTCACGCGCGAGCCCGTGCTGCGCTTCGAGCTGTCCGGTGGTTCCTCGGGCGCGTCCAAGCGGGTACCGGTGACACGGGGCCTGCTGCGCGAGTTCCAGCGCGCGCTCGCGCCCATGCTGCACGAGGTGTTTCTTCGCCGTCCCGCCGTGCGCGAGGGCCCCAGCTACTGGTCCATCTCTCCTCTGGGCCGGAGACAACACCGGACAGTGGGCGGCATCCCGGTGGGCTCGGCGGAGGACAGCGCGTGGTTCCCGCGCCCGTTGCAGCCGCTGCTCTCGCGCGTCTTCGCCGTGCCGGGCTCGGTGGGCAAGGCTCCGCACGTGGAGCCGTGCCGCTACGTGACGCTGTGGTTCCTCGCGCGGTGTTCGAACCTGTCGCTGATCAGCGTCTGGAATCCCAGCTTCCTCACGCTGCTGATGGACGCCTTGGAGCGGCACGGCGAGCGGCTCGCGGAGGACCTGGAGCGCGGCACGCTGCGGCCTCCCGAACAGGACGTGGACGGTGCACCTGTGGGCCAAGACCCTGCCTGGACGGCGCTCGTGCAGGGCCTCCAGGGCGTGCGTGACATCCCGAGGGCCCAGGCACTTCGCGCAGCCCTGCGTGACGGACTGCCCTCCGCACGGACGCTCTGGCCAGGGCTCGCGCTCCTGAGCATGTGGACGGACGCCCAGGCCGCCCACGCCGTGGCTGGCGCATGCCGGCGCTTCCAGGGCGTCGAGGTCCAGGGCAAGGGCCTGCTCGCCACGGAAGGCGTCATCACGGTGCCCCTCTTCGAAGCACCCGCGCCGGTGCTCGCGGTCCGGAGCCATTTCATCGAGTTCATGGATCCAGAGCGCCCCGACGCGCGCCCACTGCTGGCGCACGAGCTGACGGCAGGTCGCACCTACGCGGTACTCCTCTCCACGTCCGGCGGACTGCTGCGCTACCGGCTGGGGGACCTCATCCGCGTGGAAGGCTTCGTGCACGCGACGCCATGCCTGCGGTTCCTCGGCCGAGCGGACGCAGTCTCGGACCTCGTGGGCGAGAAGCTCTCCGCCGCGCGAGTGGGCACGGTGCTGGATGCCACGCTGGGCCCCACGCGTCCCGCCTTCGCCATGCTCGCGCCGGAGTGGGGGACCCCACCGGCCTACCGTCTGTTCCTCGAGACGGATCAACCCGCCGACGCACTGGCAGCGAACGTGGAGCGCGTCCTGTGCGAAGGCCATCACTACCGCTACGCACGGGAGCTGGGGCAACTCGGTCCGGTGCGCGCGGTGCGCGTGACGCAGGGGGCCCGGCGCTACGAGGCCCGATGCATCCAGCTCGGTCAGCGCGCGGGCGACATCAAGCCCGTGGGCCTGCACCGCCAGGCCGGCTGGGTGGAGTGGTTCGGAAGAGGGACGTCATGACGATGCTCACGGTGGACCTGGACGCGGAGGCGGACCTCGCCCGCTGTGGCGCGCTGAAGGACTTCTGGTACGTGGCCTGCCTCTCCTCGGAGCTGCCCGCGAACAAACCTGTCGCGCGCACCGTGTTCGGCACGGGGCTGGTCCTCTTCCGCGGACCCGACGGCGCACCCACCGCGCTGCGTGACCGCTGCCTCCACCGCAACGCGCGTCTGTCCCAGGGTGACGTGTTCGACGGACGGCTCGGCTGCCCGTATCACGGCTGGGTCTACGACGCGTCCGGCGCGGTGGTGGAGATCCCCGCGCTGGGCCCGCCCCAACGCGGCGAGAAGCTGGACGCGCAAGCCTGCGCGCACGAAGGCCTCAAGCCCGCGCCCTGTGACGTGGGACGGCTCGCGCGCTTCCCCACGCGGGAGCAAGATGGGCTCGTCTACGTCTACCTGGGCAAGGACGTGACACAGGCCCGCGCGGAGCCCTTCCGCGTGCCCTACTGGGGCGAGCGCGGCTGGACCGTCTACTTCATGGTCACGCGCTTCGCGAACGGCGTGACGAACCTGGTGGAGAACTTCATGGACGTGCCGCACACGTCCTTCGTGCACCGGGGCTGGTTCCGCAATCCCACGCGCAAGCGCGTCCCCTCCACGGTGAAGCGCCACGCGGGTCGCGTGCGGATGACCTACCACCAGGAGGAGGACGCGCTCACCGGCCTGGGGCGGCTGTTCAACCCACGCGGCCTGCCACTCGTGCACACGGATGAATTCATCGTCCCCAACGTCACGCGCGTGGACTACCAGTGGGGTGACAGCGGCTTCGCCATCAACTCACAGTGCACGCCCATCGGGCCCACGGACACGCTCGTGTACACGGCCATCAGCTACCGGTTGCCGGTGGACGTTCCGGGGGCGTGGGTGGGCCGCGCGCTGACACCGCTCGTGCGGTGGTACACGCGGCAGGTCATCCAGCAGGACGTCCGCATCATGGAGACGCAGCGCCAGGGTCTGACGGATGGCCCCGGCGGCGGCGTGTACTCGGGCACGGAGGCGGACCTGCACCACGCGGACATCGAAGCGTATCGCCGCTGGCTCCGCGAGGGCGCGCACGGCCCCGGTCCCGAGGATGCGGAGCGCGACGTGGTCTTCTGGGTCTGAACCTGGGCCCGAGGGACCCGGCTCCCGGAGTATCAGCCGCCCTCCGGGGGCCGCTTCAGCGTCGACACATGCCTCAGCACCAGGGAACCCGACCTCTCCGCCGTCAACCGGTAGCCGGCCTGTCCGAGGCGATCGACCCAACCTCCATCCATCCCATCCCGGCCGCCTTCAAGGAGCCATACGCCGTCCTCCTTCCGGGAAAGCGTCAGCGCAGGCTCGACGGCGGCATCGAGGAGTCCCTTGAGCAACGGCAGTTGACCCGTCAGGTACCCAAGTCCGTCCAACTGTTGTTTCCGGCGGCGTTCAAACAGGGCCAGGCGGGAGTTCATCCTCGCCACGCCTCCCGCCAACACGGTGGACTCCCATCGCTGGATGTCGTGCTCCATGGCGAGGATCTCCGCCCGCAGCTTCTTGCTGGTTCCGCGCCAGAACACTCCCTCGGGCGGAAGCGGATACCGGGTGACCGTGGCCGCGTCTGCCTCAAGCGTCGGGCAGGCCGGCCCTGGAGCGAGGTCCATTGACCACGCCTCGCGACGGATGGAGAGCCGAACGAGAGAAAGAAAGGGTGCGCTCTTCCCCAGCGCCTCCACTGTCTCGACCAGGTCGCTTGCCGCTCCCGTCCCTTGGATCCGAAGCACTCCCCCCTCGCCGCTCTCGCGGAGCACCGACACCTTCGCTCCACCCACGGCTTGCGTCAGCCGTGAGCGCAGTTCGGCCTCGTCGTTCGGGGGACAGTGGAGGCGAAGTGCGTGCTCCACGACTTGCAACTCACGCTTCCGCTCCTCGCGGTTCGCGATGAGCTCCATCTTCTCAGCGCGATCGAGCTGCGCGAGCCGCGACAGCGTGTTCAGTCGCTGAATCTCCTCCGTCTCGCAGGCACAAACACCCAAGGCAACCATGACGAGGCATGCCCGCGTCCACATGGAACGACCCGACCGCTGGCCTCTTTCGCCAACACCTTCCATGCGAGCGGTCATTCAGGCTGGGGTGCCTGAGGTCTGCTCCTCCTCGGAGCCCGAGGCGGGAAACATCGCCAGGTAGTAGCCGGTGAAGAAGGTCGCCCCCAGGAAGAACCCGTGGAGCAGTTCCTGCGTCAGCGCGAAGGGCGGTGTGGGCAGGTGCTCATGCAGCCACACCAGCGTCGCGACGGCATTGGACGCATGGCATGCCGCCGCCACGCCCAGCGCGATGCAGATGTGCCCCAACAGCACCCACGTGTTGGCGGCGGAGGTCACCCACCCGGCCAGGCTCCCCAGCCGCGCGAGGATGCGCGGGTACACGAACTTCCGGAAGAGCGCGCCACAGGCCAGCCCCAGCAGCAGCGGGCCCGCGATCTCGATGATTGAATTGACGGCATCCATGGCCGCGACCCTGCCAGAGGGCGCACGGCCCGTGCAAATCCTGTCACCCCATGCGCCGCAGGCCCGGCAGGTCCTCCGGCCGGAGCACCCAGCGCGGCGGCTCCGGCGGCGACGTGCGCGTGCCCACCTGCGCCGCGGGGAAGCCCTCCACCAGCGCGTAGTCCGGGAACACCGCGCGCGCCTTCACCAGGCTTCCGGCCGCCACGTGGCAGCCTTTGCCCAGGTGGCTGCCCTCGCAGAGGATGGCGCCGGGCTCCACCACCGTGCCCGCGCCCAGGTTGCACGCGTGCAGGATGCAGCCCGGGCCCACCACCACGCCTTCGTCCAGCACCAGCATGGTGTCCGGCTGCAGGTGCAGCACCGTGTTCTCCAGAATCTGCACCCGCGCGCCAATGCGCACCGGGCCGTTCAGGTCGCCGGTGATCTTCACACCCGCGCCAATGATGGCCCCCGCGCCGATGACCACGTCACCGGACACCTCCGCGGAGGAGAAGAGGGTGGCGGTGGGGTGGACGAAGGGGTGGCGGTCTCGAAAGGCATACAGCTGTCCCATGGGGGCGTCCTCGGCGCGGTCGCGCGCGGAGAAAGGGGTCAAAGGCGCGGCGGGCAGCGACAGGTCACCGCCCCGGCGCTGTTGCAGGTGGGTCAGGTCCTCGGAGGAGAGCATCCGCAGGACCTGTCCCGGCCGGCCCAGCACCACGGATTGATCCGGCACCGTCATGCCGGGCGGCAGCACGGTGCCCTCGCCCACCAGGCAGCGGTCGCCCAGCGTCACGCCGGGCATCAGGATGGCGCCGTCTCCAATGTCGCAGAGCGACCCCACGCGCGCGCCCATCACCAGCGAGCGCGGACCGAGCACGGTCTTCTCTCCGATGGACGTGGGCCGCTCGGGCGTGCCCACCACCACCGCGTCCTCGCGCAGCGCGGAGAAGGCTCCCAACGTCACGGAGCCCCCCACCGAACGCACGACGGCGCCGCGGGAGATGATGGCCCCGGGCCCCACTTGCGTGGTGCCCAGCAGTCGCGCGGACGAGGCCAGGGTGAAATGAGGACCTACCGCGGTGGGCAGGAGAGAGGCGGTCGCGGATAGGGAACTCATCGGGATGCAGCAAGCTACTCCCGGCCCTCCCAAGGGCATGTTGTCCAAAGGCGCGACGCGGCCGTCCAACAGCGGACGCTCGCTTGCTGAGTCGATGAGGGTGGGTGCGGCACCTTCAGATGTCAGGAGTGGGGGACGGGCGGCGTAGGAAGCCGCGTCGCTGGGCGCCACGTGTGGGCGTTTCGCGGTAGGAAGTCCCCTCGCTCTCGAAAGGCCTCACCCCGTGGAAGAGACACCGTTGGCGGACAGCCACGCCCAGGCGCCCGAGCCCGTGGCCAGCCGCGACGCAGTGAACAAGGGGCTGTGGGCCCTGATGAAGGAGGCCCTCCACGGTACGGAGCAGGACCTCACCCAGCTGCCGCTCGGGAGGGCCATCTTCCTCTTGGCCGTGCCCATGGTGCTGGAGATGTGCATGGAGTCGGTGTTCGCCGTGGTGGACGTCGCCTTCGTCGGCCGGTTGGGCGCGGAGGCGGTGGCCACGGTGGGGCTCACCGAGGGCATCCTCACCATCATCTACGCGGCCGGAATGGGCCTGAGCATCGGCGCCACGGCGATGGTGGCCCGGCGCATTGGAGAGAAGGACGCGGAGCGGGCGGCGCGCACGGCGGTGCAGGCCATTGGCCTGGGGGTGATCATCTCCACGGTGCTGGCCGTGGCGGGCATCGTCTTCGCCCGGCCGATGATGGCGGCGCTCGGCGGCTCGCCGTGGGTGCTGGAGCACGGCGTGGGCTACACGCGCGTGATGATGGGCGGCGTGGTGAGCATCCTGCTGCTCTTCCTCATCAACGCCATCTTCCGGGGCGCGGGTGACGCGGCCATCGCGATGCGCGTGTTGATGCTGGCCAACGGGCTGAACATCGTGCTCGCGCCGTGTCTCATCTTCGGCTGGGGGCCGTTTCCGGAGATGGGCGTGGTGGGCGCGGCGTGGGCCACCACGCTGGGCCGCAGCGCGGGCGTGGTGTACCAGCTCTACCGGCTGATCCGCTCCAACGGCCGGCTCCAGGTGCGGCGCGAGCACGTGTCACTGGAGCCCGCGACGATGCTCGCGATGCTGCGGCTTTCGGGCGCGGGCATGGTGCAGGCGCTGGTGACCACGTCCAGCTGGGTGGTGCTGGTGCGCATCGTGGCGACCTTCGGAAGCACGGCGCTCGCGGGCTACACCATCGCCATCCGCATCGTGATGTTCGCGCTGATGCCCGCGTGGGGCCTGGGCAACGCGGCGGCCACGCTGCTGGGGCAGAGCATGGGCGCGGGAGACCCGGACCGGGGCGCGAAGGCGGTGTGGCTCGCGGGCCGGTACAACCTGATGGTGCTGGGTACCATCGGCGTGGCGTTCTTCATCTTCGCGCATCCCCTGCTGGGCGCGTTCACGACGGACCCGGCGGTGGTGGACGAAGGGGCCACGGCGCTGCGCATCTTCAGCCTGAGCTTCCTGTCGTGCGCGTACGGCATGGTCATCACCTCCGCGTTCAACGGCGCGGGGGACACGCGCACGCCTACGCTCATCGACCTGGGGTGTCTCTGGGTGCTGGAGCTGCCGCTGGCGTGGGTGCTGGCCCATCCGGTGGGGCTGGGCGCGGAGGGGGCGTACCTCGCGGTGCCGGTGGCCTTCGCGGCGATGTCCGTGCTGGGCATCGTGTTGTTCCGGCGCGGGCGCTGGAAGACGCGCGTGGTGTGAGCGTCAGGGCAGGCAGATTTCAAAGCCGGTGCGTCCCCCGGGGAAGGTCCTCGGGGGGCGCGAAGCGGGCGTGACGGCGTAGAGGTGGAAGTCCAGGCGCCGCTGGATGAAGCCGTCGAAGGCCGGGGTCAGCGGGTCACCGGCGTCCTGCTGCACGGTGAAGAAGTGGAAGCCCCGGCCGTGGAACGCGGCGTAGACGGCGTCGAGCAGCGCGCGCAGGACGGCGGGGTCTTCCGAGGGGATGCTGGTGTTGCAGAGGTAGAAGTAGCGGAAGTCGCCGCCGGGCGCGGGCAGGCGGGGCGCGCCGGTGACGGTGGCGAGCGCGTTGAAGCCCCGGCGGACCCACTTCATGCCGCCCCGGTACGCGAGCACGCGGTAGCGCTTCACGGCGTCGGGGTTCCAGGCGGAGGTGCAGCCGGCGAGCTCCCCGGCGGAATCGAACGCAAGGAACGAATCCTCCACGCGAAGCCCCGGCCAGTGCGCGAGCCGGTGCTCCAGTTCGCCAGTGTCGAAGCGGTAGCCGAAGGGACGTTGACGGTGGTCCGCGTCCAGCAGCGCGGCCATGGCGGGCACGTCCGCGGCGGTGGCCCGGCGCACGGTGTAGCGGCTGGGGCGCGGCTTGCGGCGCAGGACGAACTGGAGCGAGACGGCGGAGAAGGCGCGCATCAGGTGGTAGTGCGGCTGCGCTTCCCGGGACGCGCCCCGGCGCACGAGTGATTGGAGCGCGGCGGCGTTGGAGGCCATGACGGCGGTGAGGAACACGTCCACGCCGTGGCGGCGGGCAGTCTCCTCCAGGACGGGGCCATAGAACCGGGCCAGGCCCCGGGCGCGGCGCGCGGAGAAGCGGGTGCGCAGGTCGCCCAGGTAGCCCACTCGGCACGGTTTGCCTTCCAGCCAGCCATCGCGGACATGGATGGCGCCCATGCCATCCAGGCGGGATGTTTCGCCGTGGGCCCAGACCTCCGCTTCCCCGCGCTGCATGGCGAAGAGGCCGAAGTAGTCCGGCGACCGCTGTGTGCTGAGCACCAGGTCCCCGGTCATGGGCACGTCGCCGAACAGGTCCAGCAGCGCGGCGTTGTCGTCCCGGGTGGCTCGGCGGAGGGGGCTCATGGGTCGCGCGGCAGCCTATGCGACACAGGGGTGGACTTCCGCCCCCGCCTCCCGTGCGCCACATTGCGGGCCAGTTCACACACCGCACGGGGAGGACGTCATGGGGCTGTTGGGGTGGATCATCTTCGGCTTCTTCGCGGGGCTCATCGCCCGGGCCGTGCTGCCGGGGAACCAGCGCCTGGGCTGCATCGGCACCACGCTCCTGGGCGTCGCCGGGGCCTTCGTGGGCGGCTTCCTCACGTCCGTCTGGCGGGGCACCGACTGGCGCGACCCGGAGCCCACCGGCTTCCTGGGCGCCATCCTGGGCGCCATCGTCCTGCTCCTGGTGTCCCAGGCCGCCTTTGGCGGTCGCTCCCGGTAGGTCCCCCCTCCCGCCGGGAATCCGGGGCCCTCCCGCCGGTTGGGGGGCCGGCGGCCGGTTGTCCTACCTGCATGGACCCCCATCCGGGGAAAGCACGGTTCCCAAGAGGATGCCGGGCACTTTCTGTAGTAGACCGCGCCCCAGGCATGCAGCGGGGGGCGGTCGGCCGCCGCTGAGCCAAAGGAAAGGCGACGACATCATGATGAAGAAGACGATCCTGATCGCGGCGATGCTGAGCCTGACGGCCTGCCAGGGCCAGGGCGCGAAGCCGGGCGAGACCTCCGCCACCGGCACCTCCACGGCGGCGGCCACCGCCGGTGCTCCGCAGACCGAGGAGCAGAAGACGCTGTACGCGCTGGGCCTGTCCATCGGCCGCAGCATCAGCGTGTTCGACATGACCCCGCAGGAGCTGGAGTTCGTGAAGGCCGGCCTCACGGCCCAGGTCACCGGTCAGAAGACCGACGTGGACCTGGAGACCTACGGCCCCAAGCTCCAGGACCTCGCGCGCGAGCGTTCGCTGCGCAAGGCCAACGCGGAGAAGGAGAAGTCCGCGAAGTTCCTCGAGGAGAAGGCCAAGGAGCCCGGCGCGGTGAAGACCGAGTCCGGCCTCATCTACAAGGAGACCCAGGCGGGCACCGGCGCCCAGCCCCAGGCCTCCGACATCGTGAAGGTGCACTACAAGGGCACGCTCGCGGACGGCAAGGAGTTCGACTCCTCGTACAAGCGCGGTGAGCCCACGCAGTTCCCGCTCCAGGGCGTCATCAAGTGCTGGACCGAGGGCCTCCAGAAGATGAAGGTCGGCGGCAAGGCGCAGCTCGTGTGCCCCTCCGACATCGCCTACGGCGACCGCGGCGCGCCCCCGAACATCCCCGGCGGCGCCGCCCTGGTGTTCGAGGTGGAGCTCCTGGAGATCGTGAAGGCCCCCGAGGCTCCTCCGGGCATGCCCGGGATGCCCGGCATGGGCACCCCGCCCCCCGGCGCCAAGC
>NZ_RAWC01000220.1:0-15212 GCF_003611685.1 Corallococcus sp. CA049B
ACCCTCCTCTTCCGCCAAGGCCCCGGCGCTCCACGCCGAGAACTGAGGTCGCCTCATGCAACGCATCCTGTACATCCTGACGGCTGCACTGTGCGTCCTGACCGCCTGCGGTCCCGAGGCGGAGAAGCCCCCCGCTGTCGCGGACAGCAGGGACACGCGTGTCCAGGAGCGTCGCGCGGCGCTGCGACCGGACGATCCGGTTCCTTCGCTCGAATTGAACGATACCTCCATCGACTTCGATCCCCAGGCGTCGTGCCTGCCGCGAGAGAACTCGCTCACGCTGACCAATACCGGCACCTCGGATCGCACAATCTACCGTGCGAGCATCACCGGGGGGTTCACCTTCAACGGCGTGCACGGCGCGACGGGTCCCCGCTGCGACACCAACTGCAACGTGCCGCCCACGCCCGTCAACGGCACGGGCGCAATGACCGTGAGGGTTGGCTTCGCTCCGGTGCAGCCCGGAAACTTCAACGGGACCCTGACGCTCTACACGGATGATCCGGTCGCCCCGGTCATCACTGTCACGCTGACCGGCACGGCCACGGGGCCGTTGATCGTCGTTGGACAGACCTCCGTGGCGTTCGGCGCCCATGAACTGGGCTCGTCACCGCCGCCTCGCAACGTCACGGTGATGAACCTGGGCAATGAGCCCTTCGCCCTGGCGCCGTCCGTCACCGCCCCCTTCAGCGTGTCCGCAGCCACTGCCAGCCTCGCGCCTGCGACGTCGACGACGCTCGCGGTGACCTTCGCCCCCTTGACCCTTGATGACCTGGGCTCCATCACGCGTACGCTCTTCCTGACGAGCACCTCCACCGCGTGCGCCACCCCGCCCTCCGTCACGCTCACCGGCATGGGGTTGGCCCCCGCGGAACTCGGCTTGAGCCACACCGCGCTGGCCTTCAGCGAGACGCCGCCGAACTCCACCAGCGCCACGAAGGAGGTCACGGTCTGGAACAAAGGGGACAGCGTGCTCAACGTGACCCAGCTGAAGCTGCCCGCCAACTCGCCGTTTCACGTCACGCCATCGAGCGCCTTCAGCCTCGTGAAGGGAGAGACCCAACGCCTGACACTGACGTTCCGCCCAACGACGGTGGGGAGCTGGGACAACCACCCCCTCACCTTCGTCATCGATAGCACCGACGGGCCAACCCTCTCCCTGTCCGGCGCCACGCCAGTCGTGTCCCCTCCGACGCTCGCGCTCAGCCCCGCGGTGATGGCTTTTCCGCAGACGCCGCTGAACACCGACAGCGCTCCCCAGGAGGTCACCCTCCGGAATGAGGGTGGCAGTCCGCTCAACGTGACCGAACTGAAGCTGACTTCGGGGGTCGCCTTCCGGGTCGATACCCTGACCGCTTTCAGCGTCGCGCCCGGGGAGACCCGCCGGGTGAAGGTGACATTCCGTCCCGTTGCGCCCGGGGGGGCATCCGACACGCTCGTCGTCAAGAGCAACCTCCCCGATCAGTCCTTGACCCTGTCGGGCTCCGCGCCCTCAAGCCCGAAGCTTGTCTTGATTCCCGATGAGCTGGCTTTCGAGGAGACGCCGTTCGACACCGACAGCGCGCCCAAGGAGGTCACCGTCACGAACGGCGGAGACAGTCTGCTCCAGGTGACCAGGCTGAACCTGCCCGCCAACTCACCGTTCCGCGTCAATGTCTCGGGCACATTCAACCTCGCGCCCGGAGGCACCCAGCGCCTTCAGCTGACGTTCCACCCCACGGAGACGAGCGCCACGACCGGCAAGCTCACCTTCACCAGCAACGACCCTGCCCCACCTGAGCTCAAGCTGTCCGGAGCGAAGGCGCCGGGCAATGCCTGCCTGGGCATCGATCCCCTCTCGTTCGAATTCGCGGAACAGGAGGCAGGAGACGTGGCCAGTGAGCAGAAGAAGGTGAAGGTGACCAACACGGGGAACGTCACGCTGACGGTGACCCCCACGGTAACCAAGGGCGGCAGTGCCTATTCCGTGAGCCCCAGCACGGCCTTCACCCTGGAACCCGGCCCGGTGGGACGTGAACTCTTCATCACGTTCAACCCCGGCCCCAGCGAGAACGGCGCCGTGGATGGCGTGCTTTCTTTCGGCACGTCGCCCACGACGTCCTGCGTGTCCAACGTGCCCCTCCATGGCACCGCGCGCAAGACCTCGCTGGAGGTCAGCACGACCAGCCTGGACTTCAGCGCTTGGACTGTCGGCGACCCGTACCTGACGCGGCAGGTAATCCTCACGAACCACACCAACTGGGACATCAAGGTGTTCCCAGTATCATCCGGGACCCTGGACCCCTTCACGATCTCCGGCATCCCGGCGGAAGGAAAGACCGTCCAGAAGAACGGCGGTACCGCGCCGGTGACGGTGACCTTCGCCGCGACCACCTCGGGCGTGTACGCGAAGACGCTCCAACTCCAGACGGACGCCTCACAGCCCCTGCCCCCCATAGCAATCACTGGTCAGGCGCTCGCGGCGGAGCTGACCCTGGTCAACAATCCACTGAACTTGCCGAACGTGGCTCCCGGAGGCGAGTCCACGGCCGATGCGACCTTGCGCAACACCGGCAACCAGGCCCTGTTCCTGTCGAAGGTCACCCTGGAGAGCGACGCCTTGTTCCAGGTCGTCGACTTCCTGCCCCAGACGGTGCAACCGGGAGGGGAGACCAAGGTGAAGGTGCGCTTCCGTCCTTTGACCAGCACGGGCGACCTGGAGACGCGGCTGCGCTTCTTCACCACGAATGACCGGCAGCTGCCGCCCGTGCTCGTCGTCAGGGGCAACTCCAATGGCCCCAACGCCATCTTCACAGCGAGCGAGATCGACTTTGGTTACAAGCAGAACAGGCTCACCCACGCCAATCTCAGCCTCAACGTGAGCAACAGCGGTGGCACCTCGTCCTCCGAGCCATTGCAGGTCACCGACGTCCGCATCGAGCCGCCCGGTACGGCGTTCTTCGTGGAGAACGTCACCAGCTCCGAACCCATCCTCCAGAAGGGTGCGAAGCGGCCCCAGCCCTTCCGGGTGACCTTCAGTCCTGTCATCGAGGATCAGGTGTACGAGGCCCGCCTGGACATCACCTACCGGGGGACCGTGAGCAATATCGAGACGAAGCGCAGCTTCCCATTGCAGGGGATTGGCGCGGAGGCCAGGTTCAGCACATCGAGGAGTGAGGTGAACTTCCTGGCCACGCAGCCGGGCACTTCCAACACGCTTCCGCTGGAGATCATCAACACAGGCCATGTGGAGGTTGACCTGGCCGAGGTGGCCTCCGACCTCGGGTCGTTCAACATTGACGTCATTGGCTGGCCCAACTCCATCGTTCCGGTGGGGGGATCTCGCGAGGTCGAGATCACGTTCGCGCCCCAGCTTTCGGGCAGCTACTCCGCGAACCTCAACTTCGCCACGAAGCCGCCTGCCACGGCCAGCCTGGTCGTCAAGCTGTCCGGCGTTGCCGCCGTGGCGCAGATGCAGATGACCCGGAACCAGCTTGTTTTCAATGATGTGCCCCGGCAGACCTCCAGCACGCAAACCGTCACGCTGACGAACATCGGCTCCGCTCCACTCGAAATCAAGAATGTGACGACAGCGATTGGTCCCTTCACGGCGGTGCTGCGGAACAACCCGCAGTTCCCGGTGATCCTCCAGCGAACCGAGACCGCCCTGCTCGATGTCACGTTCACGCCTGACGCCGCGCTGGATGTGACTGGCGCCGTGCACGTGCTGAGCAATTCGAGCGGCAGCGAGGATCAGGTCATCCAGCTCTCGGGCCGAGGCACCACGCCCGTGCTGGTGGTGCTCGGTGGCGCCCCCGAATTCGCGCCGCAGGCGCTCAATGTCGAAGGGGAGTCCAAGAAGCTGACGGTGAAGAACGAAGGCAGGGCCCCGCTGGAGGTCTACTCCGTCGCCGTCCCGGACCAGTTCTGCCTGCGCGAGGACACGCAGCAAATCACGCCGTGCCGCTCCTCCCTGCCCCCCGACGTGCCCGGGCCCATCTTCACGGTGGCCCCCGGCGCCGAGCACCCCGTCTACATCTCGGCGAAGCCCACCCAGCTCCTCAGCATCAAGCGCAACCTGACCATCGTCAGCAACGCGGACCCGTCGTCCACCGTCGTGGAGTTGGCCGTGGAGGGGGTGGGCGGCGTGAGCCTGTCGCCCTCCAACATCGACTTCGGGCGCGTGAACTTCGGCTCCTTCGCGGAGAAGACGGTGACGGTGACCAACACCGGCATCACCGACGCGAACATCTCCCTGTCGCTCCCGGCGGGAAGTTCGGAGTTCTCCGTGCAGGAAGCGCTGCCCAGGGTGCCCGCGAATGGCAGTGCCTCGGTGAAACTGCGTTTCACCCCGCAGGGGTCGACCGGCGGACTCCGGACGACCAAGGCCACGGTGCGGGTGGAGGCGTCCTCCCAGGCTCCGCTGGAGCTCACCCTTCAGGGAACGGCCACGCTGGCCAGGCTCGCGGTGACGCGCAAGGACGCCCAGTCCTTCGACGGTTCACTTGATTTTGGAGGAGTGCGGGTGAACACGACCTCGGATGGCATCGGGCTGAGGCTGACCCATGCCCTGCCGGCGGGCTCGCCGGGTTCAGGCACGGAGTCGAGCACGCTCAAGGTGGAGGACATCACGCTGGACGCGGCGGATGCGGCGTCATTCATCCTGCAGAAGCCTTCGCTGCCGCTGGTGCTGAACGCGGGAAACAGCATGGATGTGTCAGTCCAGTTCCGTCCGGACGCCCAGCGGAGCTTCAACGCGGTCCTGCGCATCACCTCTGAAGACAGTCAGGTGAGCACCATGCTCGTGGAGCTGGAGGGCCAGGGCCGGACGAATCAGCTCAGCCTGTCCACGCCCACCCTGGAGTTTGGCGCGCGGGTGGCCGAATCCTCCGCCTCGGCGATCCGTTCCGTGCGGCTCACCAACGAATCGCTCCAGCCGTTGGTGGTGCGCGGACTGGAGATCATCGGCGCGACGGAGAACTCCGAGCCCTCGCACTTCAGCCTGGATTCGGCGCCCACGCTCCCGTTCACGCTGGCGGCCCAGGAATCGAAGGACATCTCCGTCAAGTACGTCCCCCGTCCGGACGTCACGTCGAAGGCCAACCTCCTGGTGGTGACGAGCGACCTCGAGTCTCCGAACGCGCAGGTGTCGTTGTCGGGCCGAGGGCTCTCCACGGTGTTCCGTGCGCTCAACCGCACGGTGGACTTCGGCACCGTGCGCCAGGCGGAGCCGGCGACGGCGAAGGTGGTGCTCACCAATGACAGCACCCAGCAGCTGGTGGTGATGCCGCCCAAGGTGGAGGGACCCCAGGCCGCGAGCTTCGTGGTGGTGTCTCCCCTCCTGGGAGCGGAGGGCCGCGCCCTGCCGCAGGGAGACTCGCTGACGTTGGATCTGAAGTACGACACGACACAGATTGGCGCGGCGAAGGCGACGCTCGTCCTGGGCACGAAGGACCAGGAGCGCGCGGCGCTGGTGGCCCTGTCGGGAATCTCGGTGGCCAGCTTCCTGACCATCGAGCCGTTCGAGCTGGATCTGGGCTGGGTGGACATTGGCGCCACCAGCCCGCCGCGCACGGTGACGCTCACGAACCAGTCCGCGTCGCCGGCGCGCTTGAGCGTGGTGGAGAACACCAACCCGGCGTTCCAAATCGACGCGAGCGCGCTGGACGCGGAGCTGGCGCCGGGAGCGCAGACGACGGTGGGCGTCACCTTCCGCGGCGAGGTGGGAGGCCCGGCGGAGGGCACGCTGAAGCTGCGCCTGCGAGGAGAGACGACGGCGGAGGCCACGCTCACGCTGAAGGGCAACGCCCGAACCTTGGGAGGCACGGGCGGTGGCTGCGCCTGTGGAACCAGCGGGGATGGCGGCGCGGCGCTGGCCCTGCTGCTCCTGCTGGGGTTGGGACTGGCACGCCAGGGGCGGCGGGCGCAGGGCCGGGGGGTGACCCATGTCTGACATCCCCAACATCATTGTATTGGTGAGCGGAACCGTGGACCCGGTCAACAGCGACCTGAAGGCCCGCTCCGCGAGCTATCAACGCAGCAGGAACATGCTCGACCCAGATTGGTACTGGCAAGACAACGTCGGCTTGCTCAACACCATCGAGGAACTGCGCCTCCGGTACACCAACGTCCATGTCTTCACAGCCCACGGATGGACTGGAGACAACGGCGCCACCAATCGCAAGGTTGCCGGGACCTACCTGGCCAACCGCCTCTGTGGCGCTGGCGGGCAAAGCGCCTACTACAAGGGCTTCCTCAACAAGGAAGTCGCATTCCATCTCATTGGCCATTCCCATGGCGGAAACGTCATCAACGAGCTCACGGCTCAGGCCGCCGTGGCATGGCCCAAGCGCTGGAAGATCCGCAGCATCACCTATCTCTCGACGCCGTTCTTCACCAAGCAACACCAGGTCAACACCAAGCCGCTTCACCCAGACTGCAAGATCATCAACGTCTACAACAAGTACGACCTGACACAGCGGGTCATCGCCGACTTCTCGCTCCTATCTTTTCATGATGCCTTTCAACGGGCGGAATTCGACGACTTCACCACTCAACTCTCGAAGGTAAAGCTCAACACCAGCGCCCTTGAGAGCGGCATCAAGTCCACCAGACCCAGGGATACAGACACGTCCCTTCTTGGAATCAACCTGAAGCTCCTGATGGACCCCGCCAAGGGGAAGGCGCTCTACGACAACTGCATCAGCACGATAAAGAACGTCCAAGGTACCATCGCCAAGGCTCGCGAAGTCATCTGCGCGCTCAACAACGTCATCAC
The DNA here is from genome assembly GCF_003611685.1 of Corallococcus sp. CA049B. Lineage (NCBI taxonomy): Bacteria > Pseudomonadati > Myxococcota > Myxococcia > Myxococcales > Myxococcaceae > Corallococcus > Corallococcus sp. CA049B. The sequence continues at coordinate 6,758 of NZ_RAWC01000220.1, forward strand.
CTTCAATGAGCCCGCCGAACTCGCAGGCAAACTCATCAAGAAGCGGCAGATCATCAACAACGATCTCGCCAACCGCTTCCAGGCTGAACTGCTCGCGATCGAAACAAGCCTGTCCCCGACGCTCAAGGCCTTCGAAGCGCGCAGACGCAGCGGGCAATACCCCCTCATGGGACTCTTCGACGACCTGCACGCCGCCAAATTCCTGAAGGTCCTCTCCCGCTTCCTTCAAGTCAATCCCAAGACCCTGAGCGGCCCGCTTTGCGATCTGATCGCCGCCACCTTCGAGAACCAGCTTCAAAGCTTTGACAACACCAGCGCATCCCCAGCCTCGCAGTACGCCAAGACTCCCTTCGCGAATCGCATCGTCAACGTCGACGTCACCAAGAAAGACGAGTACGCGCGATTCAAACTCGACACGGCGTATGACAAGTTCGTGGGCCGTCTGGAGAAATGCGAGGTCAGGTACGCCAGTTCCTCGGCTCGAACCGACCTGATGGATCTCCTCTTCACACTTCTGGCCAACCATACCCCCGTCAGCGCGATGATTTCCGAATGGGGAAAAACCGTAGTCACCATCCGGAGCATCCTGGATGCTCTCGTGCTCTTGCTGAAGGCAAACAAGCTCCTACCACCGACCCTGCTGACTCTTCCAACCGATCCCACAAAACTCTTCCGCGAGGCCTGTAATCTGATCAGCATTCCCGCGGTCGCGGCGCTGGCTGAATTGTGCTCCGTTGCAGAGACATATGTTGGCATCCTCAAGGAGCGAGGTGTCGGACAACTGGAGGCCACCCTCCTTTCCTCTCCGATCCTGCAGACCACTCAAGGGCAGGCCAGCCTGCGGTTCCCGTATCAGGCTGCTGGACCATCCCCACTTGCTCTTGCAAAGCGGGACTTCACGCCTCCCGCTTCCTATGGAGGCTTGCCCTATTTCATGCGGACCTCACACTCAATCAGCAGGCAGAAATTGTATCCCCAGGTCCGCGCCACCCTTGAGGAACAGCTCACCAGTACGAAACGCTGAGAAATCTCTTCAGGGCTTCTCGGGGGCGCAGCGACCCACGGAGCCAGGCCCACAGCGTGTACCATCCACCCAGGTGGCATGGCCCAACCGGGCTCCCTTCAGGTCCGCATCCTGAAGGTTCGCGCCGCGAAGGTCGGCGCCCTCCAGCGAGGCATTGCGCAAGATGGCGCCCTGAAGCTGGGCGCCTTGCAGGTTGCAGTATGCCAGGATGGCGTCTTTCAGATCCGCTGAGCGCAAGTCTACCCGAGGCATGTTCGCCCCGCCGCTTGGGACAGAATAGAAATGAGAACGCTCGGAGCGCTGATACGGGCCTGAGGGGCCAAAGAAGCTGCTGCCGGCAAGCCGGGCATTCCGCAAATTCGCGCCCGAGAAATCCGCACTCTCAAGGGAGAGTGCGCCTTGAAGGTCCGCCCCTTCCAGATTGGCGTCCTGGAGTTGGGTGTTCGTCAGGGCGGCATCCTCGAACAGGGCTCCTTGCAGCTCGGCGTTCCGCAGGTCGGTTGCGGCCAGGAAGGCCCCGCGCAGATCCGCGCCACGCAGATTCGCCCGGGCCAGCTGTGCTTCTCGCAGGGAGGCGTCCCGGAGCTGCGCCCCTGGCAACACGGCTCCCTCCAGCCGCGCCCCGACCAGCTGACAGCTGTTACACGTCTTGGTTTCCATGAACCCGCGAAGCAGCTTCTCCTGGGCGCTTTCGCAGTTCGTCAGCAGGCCCACCGACAACGTCGCGGGAATCACGAGGCGAACAAAGGGGGACCGCCAGCGAGGAGGAGAAGCCGACGTCATGCCAAGACCCCTGGTGCCAGCGGTTGCGCTCATACGTCTCGTGAGCGGACGAGGCCCCGGCCTCGCGGGGCAGCAACGTACGCGGATACCACGGTGGACGCGGGATTGAACAGGAGGCGATGCGCCTCCAAGCACCTACAGCCCGTTCCGCTGCGAACAGGTCCTCGCCGTGGGCACGAACCGGACTCACGAACGGCCGCGCGGCAATGTCTGGGAACAAAGCCGGTACCAGGTCCGTAGGCCCCTGCACCTCAAGCCGCCGCGGCCACCTGACCGTAGTAGTGAGCCGTGAGCTCGCCCTCGGAGGCGAAGCGCGGATAGCGGCCCTCGGCCAGCGTGGGCGCGTCAGGCAGGGCATTGGCGCTGGAGTGCTCCAGCAGCGCGGCCAGGAAGCGCGCGTAGGCCTCTCGCGGCGCGAGGCCGGGATAGCGCTCCGGCAACCCGAGCCCGGCGGCCGGGATGCGCAGCACGGTCGGCCCCCGCTCCAGGTCGCCCCAGGACACCACCAGGTCGGTGAGCACCGTCTGCCGGGGGGCCGCCCCTTCGGGCCCGGCGATGGGCAGCATGCCCACGGCCACCGCCATGACCTCCGTGACGGACAGCGACCGGCGCTGTCCTCCCTGGGACTCCACCATCAGGGCCTTGTCGGACAGCCCCAGGATGCGACAGGGGATGATTCGCGGGGGCAGCGTGGAGCCCCCGGGCGACTCGGGCGCCAGGGCCGCGACGGCGCGAGTCCTGGGCGCGGCGGACTCCGTGTCCAGGGCGATTCCCCGGTCCTTCATCCGCGCCTCCATCCGCGCCACCTCCAGCTCCAGCTGGCCGATCCGCTCCGCCAACGGGGCGGCATCCCCGGTCGCCATCGGCTTCGCCCGGGTCAGGTATTCCGCCGCCTTCTCCGGGGCGTCACGGCGCGCCAGCCGCAGCTCCGCGGCGCGAATCAGGGCTCGCACCGCCATGGTGCCGGTGCCCTTGCCGGCCGCGGCGTAGAGCGACTCGGCCATCCCCACGGAATTGGAGGGGGCCCCCTCCTGGTCCATCCCCTGCGCCACGCGCCAGGCGACACCCGGGCGCAGCCGGTCCACGGGGAACAGCTCTCCCAGCTGGTCCACCGCGTGCCAGAGCGGTTCGGGGACGTCATGTCCGACCAGCAGTTGCAGTGCCTTCTCCACCCGCGCGGAGCCCGAAGGCCCCCGGCCGTCCTCCAGCTCCATCCGCCCCAGGGAGAGCAGCGCCTCGGTGTTGTCCGGATGGTCCGCCAGGATGCGCTCGAAGGTCGCCCGAGCCTTCTCACGGTCGCCGCCGCCCAGCGCCGTCTGCGCCTCCAGCATGCGAGGGTCCGCGACCCACCCGCCCTCACGCGCGGCGATGGCGGGGGCAACGAAGCGCTCCTCCAGCCGCGTCACGCGCAGCGCGCTGGCCGCGACAAAGCCGAAGGCGAACCCACCAATGTGCGCCATCACCGCGACGCCCGTGTTGTTGCCCAGGACGACGAAGTCGAGCACCTGATTGCCAAACCAGAGGCCCGCCCACAGCCAGCCCGGAACACCGAAGGTACCGCGCCAAATCTTCAGCAACCAGAAGAGGTAGCCCACGCGGACCTTGCGCGTGGCGAAGCGCAGACAGAACGCGCCCATGCACGCCGCCACCGCTCCGGAGGCACCGACCATCAGTGTCTGGGATTGGGTATCGAGCGCGAAGTGGGCAATCCCCGCCACCAGGCCCCCCACCCCGTAGAAGGCAGCGAACAGCGGCCGGCCCCAGGCGTCCTCGAGCAGCAACCCCACGACGTAGAAGAACAGCAGGTTCCCCAGCAGGTGCATCCACCCGAGGTGCAGGAACATGTACGTCAGCCAGCCCCACTGCAGCAGGCCCCGCGCGGGCACGAGCCCCAGGCGGTGGAGCAGGCCCGAATCCCTCGCCTCCAGGATACTCTCGCAGTGCGCGTCGAGCCGCGCCTGGAGCGCATTCACGTCCACGCCCCCAGCCGGCGCCTCCGCCTCCTTCTTCAGCTGGGCCAGCAGCGCCTGGCCGTGCTCACTGAGGAGCGAGGTGCAGCCCGGGGGCAGCTCCAGGTCGGGATGGGCGAGCGTCTCCTGGAGCAGCTCGCGAACCTCGCCCTCGCCCACCCCGCCCGGGTTCGTGGGAACCACCCAGGTGACGAAGAAGGCCACGGCACAGAGCGCGGCGATGGAGACGGAGACCCAGGGGCGACGGTCCAACGTCGCACCGTCCACTCCAAGCGGGAGCAGGAACACCATTTGTGCACGGGCATAGCACGCCAGGGCGCTCGCCTTCACCTGGCGCACCCAACAGGACTTGTCTTCAAATTCGTGAAAACAGCCATGTCGAGCAACTCACGCTGAAGACAGCCACGCAGAACGGGCTGACTCCAGACACAGCCTGAAGAACGACCACTCCAGCTCAGTCGCTCTTCTTGGAGCCCGACAAACCAGACATGTGGGTGACCGCGGTTCCCTCCAGCGTCACCATGCAGTCATCCAGGGTCGGATCTCCAGGCAGGTCCGCGACCACGAAGACGGAATGGTCCCCGGCCTCGGCCGGCTTCAGCACGAGCGCGATGCTCGCGGATGCAATCCCTACAATCGCTGGCATCGCACAAATGACGCGCATCCCTGAGACGTGACACGGCTGACCCGTTCCATCCGTGCTTCGGAGCAGGGTCATGGCCTCGGGCAGGATCACTCGAACGGAGAGGCCCGTCGCGGGGAGGTTGCCTGTGTTGGTGACCGTCGCCGACAGCCGGACCTCGTCGTTCACGAGGACTGGGGACGGCGCCAGGGATGCCACGAGCCGCGCATCCGCATGCACGAGGTCCGGATCGCACGCGTCTCCGATGTGGTCCCCATCACGGTCCTGCTGCTCCGGGTTGAAGACAAGCTGGCAGTTGTCCTCGCGGACCCCCAGGCCGTCCCCGTCATGATCGACATCCGGGACGGCCTCCTTGGGATTGACAGGCCTTCCCGCCGTCCGCCCGTGAGAGACGACCGTCCTCTCCGCGCATGCAGTGACCATGCATCCGAGGAGGAGCCATCCTCTCAGGCCTGGGGGCACGAATCGTGAGGTGGAGCGACTCACGCCATTCCTCTCCAGGCGCCGAGCCGGGCCCCCCTGTCTTCAGGGGGCCCAAGCCTTTACATCCTCACAATCCTACCGACGCGCCGGGGGCACGCCGTTCTCACCGTACAGGTAGCCCTGCAGCGGCTTCACCGCGAGGTCCGAGCGCTTCAGCGACTCCAGCGCGCCCACCGCCATGCGCGCCGCCTGCACCGTCGTGTAGTACGGCACCGAGTGCATCAGCGCCTCACGCCGGATGGAGAAGCTGTCCGCGATCTCCTGCTTGCCGAAGGTGGTGTTGATGACCAGGACGATCTCCCCGTCGAGGATCTTGTCGACGATGTTCGGCCGGCCCTCCTTCACCTTCTGCACCCGCTGCGACTCGATGCCCTTCGTCAGCAGGTAGTCGTGCGTGCCTGCCGTCGCCGTCAGGCTGAAGCCCATCGAGCGCAGGCGCTTCGCCAGGTCCACCACCGCCGGCTTGTCCTCGTCCTTCACGGAGATGAACACCCGGCCGCTCTTGGGCAGCTTCACGCCCGCCGCCAGCTGGCTCTTCGCGAACGCGGACGCGTAGTCCTCCGCCAGGCCCATCACCTCGCCCGTGGACTTCATCTCCGGGCCCAGGATCACGTCCACGCCGGCGAAGCGCGCGAACGGGAAGACGCTCTCCTTCACCGCCACGTGCCGGAACTCCGGCTCCTCCGTGCGGCCCAGCTCCTTCAGCGTCTTGCCCACCATGCAGAGCGCCGCGATCTTCGCCATCGGGACGCCCGTCGCCTTGGAGATGAACGGCACCGTGCGGCTCGCGCGCGGGTTCACCTCCAGGATGTAGATGTTCTTCCCCTGGATGGCGAACTGCACGTTCATCAGCCCCACCACGCCCAGCTCGCGCGCCATGGAGATGGCCTGGTCCTTCATCCGCTCCACCAGGTCCGGCGACAGCGAGTGCGGAGGCAGCGTCGCCGCCGCGTCACCCGAGTGCACGCCCGCCTCCTGGATGTGCTCCAGCACGCCGCCAATCAGCACCTGCCCCGTGCGGTCCGCCACCAGGTCCAGGTCCACTTCGATGGCGTCCTTCAGGAAGCGGTCGATGAGCACCGGGTGCTCCGGCGACGCGCTCACCGCCTCGCGCATGTAACGCTCCAGGCTGGCCGCGTCGTAGACCGTCTCCATCGCCCGGCCGCCCAGCACGTAGGACGGACGCACCATCACCGGGTAGCCGATGCGCTCGGCCACCTTGAAGGCCTCCGCGTGGCTGCGCGCGACGCCGTTCTCCGGCTGCTTCAGGCCCAGCTTCTCGATCAGCTTGGAGAACTTCTCGCGGTCCTCCGCCCGGTCGATGGCGTCCGGCGACGTGCCAAGGATTGGCAGCCCCGCCTGCTCCAGCGGCACGCTCAGGCGCAGCGGCGTCTGCCCGCCGAACTGCACGATGGCGCCCACCGGCTTCTCACGCTGGGACACCTCCAGCACGTCTTCGATCGTCAGCGGCTCGAAGTAGAGGCGGTCGGACGTGTCGTAGTCCGTGGACACCGTCTCCGGGTTGCAGTTGACCATCACCGTCTCGTACCCGGCCTCGCGCAGCGCGAAGGCCGCGTGCACGCACGCGTAGTCGAACTCGATGCCCTGGCCGATGCGGATGGGACCGCTGCCCAGAATCAGCACCTTCTGCCGGTCCGTGGGGGGCGCCTCGTCCTCCTCCTCGTAGGTGGAGTAGAGGTACGGCGTGTACGCCTCGAACTCCGCGGCGCAGGTGTCCACCCGCTTGAACACCGGACGGATGCCGCGCGCGTGCCGGTGCGCCCGCACCTCCGCCTCCGGGTAGCCCATCAGGTTGCCCAGGTACTTGTCGGAGAAGCCGTGCGCCTTCGCCTGACGAAGCACGTCGTCCGCCAGGTGGTCCAGGCGGCCAATGTCCGCCAGCGACTGCGCCTCGCGCACCAGCGCCTCGATGTGCCGCAGGAACCACGGGTCGATGGCGGAGAGCTGGTGCACCTGCTCCACCGTCATGCCCTCGCGGAAGGCCTGCGCCACGAACCAGGGGCGCTCCGGACGGGGCACGCGCAGGCCCTCGTGCAGCACCTTCTCCCGCTCCTCCTTCTCCGTGGGCAGCTCCGGCGACTCCAGGCCCACGCGCCCCAGCTCCATGGAGCGCAGCGCCTTCATGTACGCCTCGGGGAAGGTGCGGCCAATGGCCATCACCTCGCCCACCGAGCGCATGCTCGTGGTCAGCGTGCGGTCCGCCTTGGGGAACTTCTCGAAGTTGAAGCGCGGCACCTTCACCACCACGTAGTCCAGCGTCGGCTCGAAGGAGGCCGGCGTGTCGCGGGTGATGTCGTTGCGCAATTCATCCAGCGTGTAGCCCAGCGCCAGCTTCGCGGCGACCTTCGCGATGGGGTAGCCCGTCGCCTTGGACGCCAGCGCGCTGGAGCGCGACACGCGCGGGTTCATTTCAATGACGACCATGCGGCCGTCGCGCGGGTGGATGCCGAACTGGATGTTGGAGCCGCCCGTGTCGACGCCAATCTCGCGGATGATGGCCAGCGACGCCTGCCGCATGCGCTGGTACTCGCGGTCCGTCAGCGTCTGCGCGGGCGCCACGGTGATGGAGTCACCGGTGTGCACGCCCATCGGGTCCAGGTTCTCGATGGAGCAGATGATGATGACGTTGTCCGCGGAGTCGCGGACCACCTCCAGCTCGTACTCCTTCCAGCCGAGCACGCTCTCCTCCACGAGGATGGTGGAGGTGGGGCTCGCCTTGAGGCCCGAGCGGCAGATGGCCTCGAACTCCTCGCGGTTGTACGCGATGCCGCCGCCCGTGCCGCCCAGCGTGAAGGACGGACGGATGATGGCCGGGAAGCCGATCTCCTCCACCAGCGCCATGGCGTCCGTGAGCGTCGTCGCGTAGCCGCTCTTGGGCAGCGCCACGCCGATCTTCTGCATGGCCGCCTTGAAGAGCTGGCGGTCCTCCGCCTTGTTGATGGCCTCCAGGGACGCGCCAATGAGCCGCACCCCGTACTTCTCCAGGATGCCCCTCTCCGCGAGCGCCTTGGCCAGGTTCAGCGCCGTCTGCCCGCCCATGGTGGGCAGCAGGGAGTCCGGGCGCTCGGCGGCGAGGATCTTCTCCGCCGCCTCCACGGTGATGGGTTCAATGTAGGTGCGGTGCGCGAACTCTGGGTCCGTCATCACCGTGGCGGGGTTGCTGTTGAGCAGCACCACCTCCACGCCCTCGTCCCGAAGCGCCTTGATCGCCTGGGTGCCTGAGTAGTCGAACTCGACGGCCTGCCCGATGACAATCGGGCCCGAGCCAATCACGAGAACCTTCCGGATATCGGTACGCTTGGGCATCGGGCGCCCCCCATACCAACGTCCGCCCCCACATGCACGCGGTGCGTTGTGGCATCCGAAGAGACCGTCCGATGCCCGCTTGCTCGGGGGACCCCGGCCCGGCGTCCTCTGCTACGCTGCCGCGCTTCCCTCCGGAGGTTTCATGCGTCGCTGGCCCCTGGCCCTGCTCGTCCTTCTCTCCGCGCCCGCCCTGGCCCAGGACACCGCTCCGGCCGCCGCCACGCC
>NZ_RAWC01000221.1:0-15038 GCF_003611685.1 Corallococcus sp. CA049B
GCGTGAGCGGGGTGGGCGCCGTCTGGGGGGCTCCCACCTGCTCCAGGGACTCGCGGTTGCTCACGGAGAAGCGCACCAGGGCGCGGAGGATGCGGTTGCGCTTCACGTTGCCCAGCACCTCGCGCAGGTCGTCGTAGACGGTGGGGTCGTTGACGAGCGCGCCCAGGGTGCCGTCGCCCCTGGCCACGGTGGCGGTGATGGTCTTGATGTCCGCGGCGGCGCTGCCCAGGTCCGCGAACATGCCCTTGGCGTCGCCGTAGACGAGCTGGTGCACGGCCCCGTTGGGGCTCTTCTTCGCGTCCTCCAGCAGGCCCGCGAGCTGGCCGGCGGCCGCCCCCAGTTCCCGCAGGGCCACCGCGCCGTCCTGGCCGTAGATGAGCGCGTGCGCGGTGCCGTCGCCGCGGCGCACCTCGGACAGGATGGCCTCCACGTGGCCCAGCGCTCCGTCCATGCGCTTCGCGGCGCCGGACGCGTTGGCCAGCAGCGTGTTCACCTCCTGGCCCGTGCGCGGGTCGTAGATGAGCGCGTGCAGGGCGCCGTCGCCCTTCTCCACCTCCTCCACGATGGAGCGCAGCGACGCGACGCTCTTGGCCAGATCCCGCGTCAGGTCCGGGTTCGAGTAGGCCTTCACGGCGTCCTTGAGGGACTCGCTGATTTCGACGGAGTTATCCATCACGCGGCTGGCGCTGGACATCAGCTTGGACAGGTCCCCGCCGCTGCTGGACTGGATGACGCCGCCGGGCTCCACGGCGGGCTGGTCCGCGCTGCCCAGGGAGATGTCCACCGCCTTGTCGCCCAGCACGCCCATGCTGGTGAGCTTGGCCACGGAGTCCTTGCGGATGCGGCTGGCGTAGGCGCTGGCCACCTGGAGCTCCACCTGCAGGCGGCTGTCCTTCAGGTCCTGGGAGAAGGACACGCTGTTCACGCGGCCCACCTTCAGGCCGCCAATCCACACGGGGGACTGGTCGCTCAGGCCGTCCACGCTGTTGAAGTAGGCGTGGAAGACGACCTGGCGCTGGAAGAGGTTGGACTCGCGGCCGATGAAGAAGACGACGACGCCAGCCACGGCGAGGCCAACGGCGACGAAGAGGCCCGCGCGCACGGCCAGGCGCTTCTCCTTCGAGGTCGACGTGAAGAGACTCATGGTGTTCCCCGGGGGTTCAGCTCCAGGCGGCGCGCGTCGATGAAGGCGCGCACCTCCGGCACCTGGGAGCGACGCATCTCCTCCGGGGTGCCCACCTGGACAATCTTGCGGTTGGCCAACATGGCCATCCGGTCCGCCAGCACGAAGGCGCTCACCATGTCGTGCGTGACGACAATGGAAGTGGCGCCCAGGCGCTGCTTCATCGAATCAATCAACTCGTTGATGGTCTGCGTGGTGACGGGGTCCAGGCCCGTCGTGGGCTCGTCCCAGAGGATGACCTCCGGCTCCGTGGCGATGGCGCGCGCCAGGCCCACGCGCTTGCGCATGCCGCCGGACAGGTCCGACGGCATCAGCTTCTCCGTGTTGGGCAGGTCCACCAGCTCCAGCTTCTCCGCCACGCGCTTCTGGATCTCCGCGCGGGACATGGTGGGGAAGTGTTCGCGCAGCGGGTACGCCACGTTGTCCGCCACGCTGAGCGAGTCGAACAGCGCCGCGCCCTGGAACACCATGGCCACGTGCTTGCGGACCTCCAGGAACTGCGCCTCGGAGAACTTCGCCAGGTCGTAGCCTTCGAAGAGGATGCTGCCGCCGTCCGGGTGCAGCAGGCCGATGAGGCACTTGAGCAGCACGCTCTTGCCCACGCCGGAGCCGCCCAGCACCACCAGCGTCTCCCCGGCGCGCACGTCCAGGTCCACGCCGTCGTAGATGCGCTTGGGGCCGAACTGCTTCATGAGCCCGTCGAAGCGGATGAGCTCCTCGCCCGGCGTGGGCTTGCGGAAGCTGAACGGGACGGCGGGGTCTCGGTGGTGGTGGGCCTTGCGCATGGTGCGGGCGGCTTCAGAAGTAGAGCGTGATTTTCGTGATGAAGAAGTCCGCCAGGCACACGGTGACGGAGGTGATGGCCACCGTCTGCGTGGTGGCGCGGCCCACGCCCTCCGTGCCGCCCTCCACCGCCAGCCCCTTGAAGCAGCCCACCAGGCCGATGATGAGCCCGAACACGGCGCCCTTGATGACGCCGGAGACGAAGTCGCCCATCAGCACGGCATCCAGCGCGCCCTGGAAGAACTGGTCCAGGGAGATGCCGTACTGGGACTTCACCACCAGCGCGCCGCCCACCAGGCCCACCACGTCCGAGAACACGGTGAGCACCGGCAGCACGAGGAGGCACGCGAACACGCGCGGCACCACCAGCTTGCGCAGCGGATCCGCGCCCAGCGCGCGGATGGCGTCCACCTGCTCCGTCACGGTCATGGAGCCCAGCTCTGCGGCGATGCCGGACCCGATGCGCGCGCCCACGGTGAGGGCGGTGAGCACGGGGGCCAGCTCCCGGAACAGCGTGAGGATGACCACGCGGCCCACGGTGTACTGCACGCCGAAGCGGGCGAGGAAGTAGCCGAACTGCAATGAGATGACGAGCCCGGCGAACGTCGCGGTGAGCAGCGCGATGGGCAGCGAGCGCACGCCCAGCGACTCGGTGTGGAAGATGAGCCCGGCCAGGTCGTAGGGAGGGCGCACGGCGCGGCTGAACACCTGGCCTGTCATGACGGACAGGGCGCCCAGGGACTCCATGCGCTCGCGCAGGCGCTCCTTGATGCTGGGGCCGCCGGCGAAGAGCTTCGCCTCGGGCATCATCGCTGGCGCTCCGCGTGGAAGCCCTGGAAGAGGCGCTCGAAGTCCGCCATGCGCGCGTCGGCGGCGCCCACGGGGGCGACGTAGCTGAAGTCGAAGACGCAGTTGTCCTTCTTCACCACCACGAGCTCCAGGGAGACGGGGACACCGTCGAGCTTCGCGACGTAGCGGCTTCTGAGGGCCTCACGGTCGTCCAGGGTGAAGGTGCGCTGGCCCAGGTCCTGGCGCTCGGTGAAGCCCATGAGCAGGTGCTTCGTGAGGACCTGGAGGGACGGGTCGTCGTGGTCCCGGCAGGTGGCGTTGGTGGCGATGACGCGGCCGGTGTCGCCGCGCTCCACGAAGGCGAGGTCGTTGTCGGCGAAGCCGCGGCGCTCCCAGACGTCGTTGGACAGCGGGCCGACGCGGTACTTCACGTCGGACTTCTGGAGCACCGAGTCCTCGAACGTCGCGCGGTGGCACCCCGCGAGGAGGGTGGACAGCACGAGCGTCAGCAGCAAGCGCGACATGGCACCATTTCGTTCGTCCCGGGTCCGCCCGGTGGGACGGCGGGCATGGTCATGGTGCACGCCCGTCAGGTCCGCAAGAACTTCGTCGGAGCGAACGTTGGCTCACGGACGCGCGCCCGCCGAGGGCCCGCCGCCCTGATCGGGCTCCGGACGGAAGGCGGAGGCGGGGTGCCCCCGGGCTCGCGGAGGGCGCATCTTCAGCCGGGAGCCGGGGGATTCTCACGAGGAGGATTCGATGGACGGCGGGCTGGCGATATTCGGATTCGGGTTGTTCATGCTGTCGATTGCCTCGCTGTACGCGCGCACGGCGTACTGGCTGGCATGGCCGCTGCTGGCCATCTCCATGCTGGCCATGGGAATGGCGTTCAGCGAGTCGAAGCGCCTGCGGGACCTGTCGCTGGGGATCGCCGCGGTGCTGGGGGTGTTGTTCATCGCCGCGCTGGCCGTGGGCACCGTGTGGTGGCTGACGCTGGCGGTGTTCCTGTTCGCGGTGGCGTTCGGGCTGCTCTGGGCGGAGTTCCGCTTCGAGTACTTCGGGCACGTGACGCGGCAGGAGTTGCCCCACCATCAGCGCCGGTCGGTGCACTGGCCCTGGCACCGGCGGCGGGTGCACTAGGGTTGTGACGGGGACTCGGTGGCCACCTGTCCTGAGTGGACGGTGAGCCAGAGGGTGTCACTGGCGGCGGCGGCCCGGACGAGCCCCGCGTCGGTGGTGGTGAGGAAGACCTGCGCGCCGCTCCGGGCCAGGTAGCCCATGAGATAGGCATTGCGCTCGGGGTCCAGCTCGCTGGAGACGTCATCCAGCAGCAGCAGGGGGAGGAAGCCCATGGCTGCCTCCAGGTTTTCAATCTCCGCGATCTTCCAGCCCAGCACCAGGGCGCGCTGCTGCCCCTGGCTCGCGTAGGCGCGCGCGCTGCGGCCGCCCAGCGTCACGGACACGTCGTCCACGTGCGGGCCCACGGAGGTGAAGCCGCGGTCCAGGTCCCGGCGCAGGCGCGCGGAGAGGGCCTCGCGCAGCGCGGAGGCGAGCGCGGCCTCGTCGGCGTGGGCGAAGTCGGCGCCGAGGTGCGCGGGGTGGTAGCCGTAGACGGCGGGGTCGGCGGTGCGGCCAATGGACGCGAAGGTGGCCTGGGCGCGGGGCGCGAGCTCGGCCATCAGGGCGCGGCGGCGGGCGTAGAGGCGGGCGCCCGCGCGGGCGAGGGTCTCGTCGTACGCGTCGAGGTACGCGGCGTCGACGGTGGCGCCGTCGCGGAGCAGGCGGTTGCGGTTCTTGAGGGCGCGGGCGTACTCGCGGCTCTCCTTGAGGAAGGCGGGGAAGCGGTTGAAGACGGCGCGGTCGAGGAAGGCGCGGCGCGCGTCGGGGCCGCCCTTGATGACCTCCAGGTCATCCGGGGTGAAGGCGACGACGGAGACGCCGCCGAAGTAGTCCTCGAGGCTGGCGGCCTTCTTGCCGTCCACGAGGGCCTGGCGGGTGCCACCGCCAACCTCGACGGAGATTTCGCGCTCGGCGCCCTTGAGGAGGAAGCGGCCGGTGACGCGAGCGGCCTGGGAGCCCCAGCGAACGAGTTCGGAGAGGCGGCCGGCGCGCAGGGGCTTGAGGGTGGCGAGGAAGTAGAGCGCCTCCAGGAGGTTGGTCTTCCCCTGCCCGTTCTGGCCCACGGCGATGGTCGAGTGGGGGCTGGGTGCGAGCTGCACCGCCGGGAGGTTGCGGAAGTCCTGGACCTGGAGCGAGAGGAGGCGCACAGCGTCACCGTGAAGGGGCCGACCTTCGTACTACAGATGCGGCGGCGGGCGGGGCGCGGGATTCAGCGGGTGACGCCTGGCCGGTGGGCGCGGGAGCGTCACGGACAGAGCCTTCGCCGCCAGCGGTCCAGGTAGTTCTCGATCCCGGCGTCCTTTCCTGACGCGTACATGAAGGGTTTCAGGAAGCAGGCCAGGGCGCGGTACTGGGGCGGAATGGGTGCCTGCTCGATGTCGATGGCCTCGGGCCATTCGCTCAGGGTGACCAGCAGGCGCTCCTGTTCCATGGGGAGGAGGGAGACCTCCGGGAACGGCAGTGCCTGCCGCAGCGCTTCGGTGCCTCCCATCCGGTCCAGCAGCGGTGGGCCCAGGAAGGTGAGCCAGTGCGCGCCCAGGGCATGGAGCCCGATGAGCTTACCCGTGCTGGCGACAGCGGGCAGGTCCAAGCCCAGATAGCGCGCGGAGTACTTCTCCAGGACCTTCCAGTCCCCCGCGGTCCAGGAGCCCTCTCGAGAGGCGAGGGCGAAGCTCGCGTAGCCGAAATGGAAGGGGAGGTCGCGAGCCAGGTCCAATACCAGGGCACGCATCCTATGGGGTCCATGGTCCAGGAGGAATTCGGTCGGGAACGTGAAGGACATCGCGGTGTTGGACCCAGCGCAGACAGGGAATGCGATCCGGTTGCTGTGGTACTCGAACTGGTACCCTCCGGTGCCCCCATCCAGGTCAGACAAGCCGACGTGCCAGGCCAGGCGGGAGGGCTGATCCACCATCCGCTTGCGAATGACCTCCCATCCGTCCTCGTCCAGTTCGAGGACATCCCCATCGTCCGCGCCGTACCAGTTCAGCGACTGGGGCGGGATGGCTCGAACGTAGGTCTGCAAGGCCCGCCAGCAGGCCTGCGCCACGATGCTGTGGTCGTGGGGAATGAAGAACGTAACCAGGACACCGTCACGGGCCGCGACCGCGCCACCCCTGTAATGAAGACGAAGGGAAGGGAAGTTCTCGCTCATCGCCGGGGCACCACTCCAGTCTGAGGAGAAACGAGCAGAGCTTTCCCTCCGAGCGCCTCCTGGTAGATCTGTTCTTGGGTTTGTCCCTTATAGGGACTGCTCTCTCCGTAGAGAGTCCACTGCGGTTCGTTGCTCTAGGGGCAGGGAAACTTGAAGTTCAAAGTGAGCGCGGATTCGAGCAGATTGCGGTCCGCGTGGAGGACGAGGTCCGGCTTGATCGTTCCCCGGAGTTCATCGGTGCAGCCCTCGGCGAGCATCCGCGCTTCCTTCTCCCGGCTGATCGTCTCCACGAACTTGGCATTCGGATAGTAGCGATAGCGTTGCTCGATGCTGTAGGGCGCGGCCCAGAGTTCCTTGAGCACCTCCTCCGCGCACTGGAGGACCAGGACGTGCTTCTGCTTTCCGAGCTGCATGGCCCGGGTGATGGGGTTGCCGCAGCGGTCGCGCCCCACCACCTCGCGGCACTCCTGCCGCGTCGGAGGACGGTTCTCGAAGAAACGCGCGTTGCCCTGGCGCTCGGCCTGGACAGCGCATTCCGCGAGTCGCTCCTCCAACTCATCCGCGGAGTGGTCCTGTTGCATCAAGCCGAGGATGACCGGGGCGGCCTGGACCAGGGCAGAGGCCGAGGCGGAAGAGGCGCCCTGCTCCGCGACCACGGCCGCATGACGCAGCCTCGCGGCGGTCTCCGTGTCGACGAAGCGCAGGTCCCCGTGCGCGGAGCGCCGTGAACCCCCGCCAGCACAGGCGGTGCTCAGCGCGATGGCCGCGCACAGCCCTGTCCTCGCGTTCATCACAGCGCCGCCGCCGCCCCCGTCCAGTGCTGCGCGGCCCAGCCCAGCGCGCCCAGGCCCACCACCAGCGCGCAGTACTCCACCAGCGTGCGGCGGTCGCCCGTCTCCGACGCGGGCGTGAGCAGGGCCCGGAACGCCGCCACACCCGCGATGAGCAAGAGCAGGTTCTCTCCCGTGGCGAACCACGTCGCGCCCAGCACGGCCACCGCCACCCACCGCTGCTGGCGCGCCAGGGCCCGGAAGCCTCGTGAACCGTCCAGCTGCCACACCGGCACCAGGTTGAACAGGTTCAGCCAGGTCGCCGCGTGCGCGATGGCGCCCAGGGCCTTCCACCCCGTCAGCACCGCCGCCACCATCACCACCACCGCCGCCGCGGTGCCCCAGATGGGCCCCGCGAGCCCCACCCGCGCGTCCTCGCGCTCATCCACCGGCACCTGCTTCAGGCGCACGAACGCGCCCAGGCCCGGGATGAACATGGGCGCGTCCGCCTTCATGCCCAGCCGGCGCAGCGACGCCACGTGCCCCATCTCGTGCACGTAGATGCAGGCCACCAGCCCCAGCGCGAAGCTCCAGCCCCACATCGTCCAGTACACGCTCACCGCGAACAGCATGGAGAACAGCGTGCTCGCCTTCGTGAGCCCGAGCAGCAGCAGCTTCCCCTTGCCCAACAGCAGCGCCAGCACGAACTTGAACTTCCACAGCATCAGGCCCACCGCGCCCATGCTGGCCAGCACCTTCGGCATCCCCGAACGCTTGCGCTCCGCCTCCGCCAGCGGCGCGGACAACCCCTGCGCATCCGCCTGCTGACTCAGCGCCGTCACCCGCGCCGTCACCTGCGCGTGCTGCGCCGTGTCCGGTGGCAACAGGTCCAGCGCCTCGCGCCACAGCGCCAGCGCCTCCATCGGCGCGCCCCGCTCCGTCGCTGCCTGTGCATCCGCCGCCAGCTGCGTCAGCCGCTTCCCATGCACCAGCTTCCGGCACGACGGACACGTGAGCAGCCGGGGCGCCAGCTCCGAACCACACCCCTCACACCGCGGCGTGAGGAGCGATACCGCGAGCGCCTCAGCCAACGGACCGCTCCTGCTCCGTCGGCGCGGCTTCACCTTCCGCAGGCGTCTCCACCAGCTTGAACGGCCCCGCGATGTTCAGCTCCGTCCGCTTCGTGCGGCGCCACGCCTCGAACAGCGCGAAGCCGTAGATGAGCCCGGAGATGGGGCTGTTGATTCCCACCAGCACCGGCGCCGCCACGGAAATCACTCCCGCGAGGACCACGTTGGCCGCGGGAGAGGGCTCCACCGCTTCCTCCGCGGGCGCTTCGGTGGCCACCTCGGCCGGAGGCTGCGTCGTGAGCTCCTTGTAGACATCCGGCGCGAGCGAGGCCGCCACCGCGAAGTACGTCAGCCCCACCGCCAGCACCTGGTAGAACGCGCCGCCGCGCGACTCCGAGCCCTTGAACACCGCGGACCCCACCATCCACCCCACCGCGATGGCGATGAGGCCGATGTTGTAGCCCGACAGGCTCACCCCCCAGTACACGACCGCGCCCGCGATGGCCGCGCCAAAGCCAAACACCGACGCCTTCAGGGCGCGCTTCGACTTCGAGCCGCCTGTCATCGCCGCCTCCACGTCCTCGCGGCACGCGGGACACAGCAGGCGCGTGTTCAAGTCGTAATACACGCTCTTGATGGCGCGCTCACAGACGGAGCACTTCGGTGCCGAGGGGGCTTCGGTGAACTCGGCGCGGTCGAACTGGAGCGGCGCCGCGTCTTCGGACGGCGGAGGAACAGGCTGGGTCATGGGCGGGGATTTCGACAGGAAAAGGAAACGGGCCCACCCAACCTAACAGAAGCCTTCCACCCCCCTCAAACCGGTGTCTGTCTTCAGCCGCCCTGCCGCAGCGCCGCGTGCCGCGCCGCCTGCACCAGCGCCACCAGGTCCCCGTTTCGCGCCACGTCGCCCCCCGCGGGCTTCGCGTGCTCCGGCGAGAACAGCCGCGCGGGCGTGCGCGCCTGGCCTCGCAGCATCACGAAGAGGCGCAGGGCGTCCCGCAGGGCCTCCGCCTCCGGCCCCTCCTCCGCGCGCGCCCGCTGCGCGGCCTGCTCCAGCCGCGCCCACGCCACCTCTTCATTCCACGCGCCCCGGGGCCGCTCGCGAGACAGGGCCGCCAGCGCCGCCGCCGTCTCCACCAGCCCCGCGCGCCCTTCCGTGAAGACGCTCCTCGCGGACAGCCGCAGCGCCGGGTCCTCCGTCAGCGCGGCCCGCCAGGACAACAGCGCGGGCAGCTCCGGCTCGCGAGGCACCACCGGCGCCAGCTCCGCCTCCAGCACCGCGCGCACCCGCACCCGCGCCACGTCGTGCCAGAAGGCCGCGTGCAACAGCAGCTCCGGCCCGCTGCGCGCCACCCGCGTCGGCGCCCGGCGCATGCGCCGCTGGAGGAAGTCCTTCACCCGCCCCCGGCTGTCGTAGCGCTCCAGCCGCTCCCACAGCGCCACCAGCGCGGCGGCGCCCAACGGCAACGCCCGCGCCAGCTCCCGCGCCTCGTCGTCGGAGAAGGCAGGCGCCCCCTCCGTCACCGGGCGCTTGAACACACGCTCGAACACCTCGCCCGCGGCGCACGCGGCGCGCAGCTCCGGCAGGTTGCGCGGCAACAGCTCCACCGCCTGGGCCCAGACGCGTCCGCCCAGGAACGGCGCCGCGTCCAGCACCTCCGTCTCCAGGCGCAACAGCCGCGCTCCCAACGTCGCGGGGCCGTCGTCCCCTTCCGCGTCGTCGGAGGCCGGGGAGGTGCTGGCGGACAGCCGCCGCTCGGCCGCGCGCTCCACCGCCTCGCGCAGGCGCTCCACCTCGTGCATCAACCGGACGGGGGCGGCGTCGTGGGGCCAGCCCTCCGCCTCCACGCGGCGCCTCATCGCGGCCAGCGTCGCGTCCACCTCCGGCTGGTCGGCGGCCACCTCGCGCAAGAGCTCGAAGTGGTTGCGGATCCGGTCCTTCCAGAAGAAGGACTCCAGCACGCCCTTGAGCGCGCGGTAGCGCAGGCGCGTGGCCTCCAGGAGGTCCGCCCGGTCCTCCAGCCGCGCTCTCAGGTCGTCTGGACGGGTGGCCACGCCCTCATCATAAGGGCCCCCCGCGCCGGGCGCAGGCCTCCCCATGGCGCGGAGCGTCGGACTTGGAACGGTGACGTCCCGCTGACGTGGGAAGTTGGACGACCGCGCTGCCTCAGACGCGCATGGGCATGACCACGGCCGTGAAGCTGCGGTCGCCGGGGCCGTGCAGCACGCCCGGGCTGTGCTCGTCGCCCAGTTCGAAGCTGACCTCGTCCGTCTCCGTCACGCCCAGGACGTCCATGAGGTAACGGGCGTTGAAGCCGATGGTGATGTCGTTGCCCTGGTAGTCCACGTCCAGCGCGTCGCGCGCTTCACCCAGGTCCGGGTTGCTGGCGGTGATGAGCAGCTTGCCCTTCTCCAGGCCAATGCGGATGGCGTTGCTCTTGTCCGCGGACAAGAGCGCGATGCGCTTGAGGCCCTCCAGCAGGCGCACCTTGGGCACGAGGACGACCTTCTCGCCCTCCTTGGGGATGACGCGCTGGTACTCCGGGAACTGCCCGTCGATGAGGCGCATCACCATGGTGAGGCCCGGCTTCTTGAACAGCGCCGAGTTCTCCGCGAACCCCAGGTGGCACTCCGCGTCCGGGGCCTCGTCCAGGAGGCGCTTGAGCTCCATCAGGCCCTTGCGCGGGATGATGACGCCGCTCTTGAGCTTGAAGTCGCCGGACATCTCGCGCTCGATGAGCGACAGCCGGTGGCCGTCCGTGGCCACCATGCGGACCTTGCCGCTCTGCTGCGGCTCGAAGAAGACGCCGTTGAGGATGTAGCGCGTCTCGTCGCTGGAGATGGCGAACTGGGTCTTCTTGATCATCTCCAGCAGCACGTTGCCGGAGATCTGCACCAGGGGAGCGTTCTCCTCCTTGGGCAGCTTCGGGTACTCCTCGGCGGCCATGCCGACGATCTTGAAGTGCGCGGAGCCGGAGGAGATGTCGACGTAGTTGTTCGCCAGCTTCTTGAGCGTGACCTCCGCGTCCGGGAGGTTCTGGACGATGTCGAAGACGTACTTCGCGCTCAGCGTGACGGCGCCCGGCTTGGCCACTTCCGCCGGGTGCTCGGACACGATGCCGATGTCCAGGTCGAAGGCCGTGACCGTGATGCTGCCCTTGTTCGCCGTGAGCAGCACGTTGGCGAGGATGGGCATCGTCGTCTTGCGCTCCACGATGCCCTGGGCGCGGTAGAGGGCCTTCTTCAGCTCGTCGGCGGCGATGCGGAATTCCATCGTGGGCGTCCTTACAGGTCACGGCCCCGGAGGCCGATCTCTTGGGGCGCGGGTGTACAACGAACGGATAGCCCCTTCCACCGTCTTGGCACCCCTTTATGGGCATGCTCCGCCCGGTTCCGGACTGTCCGGGTGTCCAGGTGGGACATGGAGGAAAAAGGCCCCTGTCGCCCTGGTGGGCGGGCGCGCGGCCGGGCAGAGTGGACCCGGCCGTGCCCCTCCCGCGTTGAAGGAGGGCACCCGTCCTCCTTCCGGAGTCGCCATGAACGCCCGCTCGCTGATCCTGTCCGCCGTGCTTGTGCTCGGCCCGGTGGCGTGCAGCACGCCGTCCTCCCCCACCGCGCAGCCGTCCAGCGACGTGTCCGGCGCGGAGGCCCCCGCTGACCTGAAGCGGAACGACGTGAATGCCCCCGCGGGAGCCGCCGGCGAGCCCGGCACGGCCGCCCCCACCCCCTCACCCGGAGACGCCACCATGACCACCAGCACCGTCTACATCGTCAAGGACAACGGGAAGCGCTGCTTCGCGCCGCCCTGCGACCACTACGACCTGTTCAGCGCGGACGCGCCGGACAAGAAGCTCCAGACCCTCCACGAAATCGACCTGAGCGCCGTCACCGGCGGGGACGACGCGAAGCTGGGGGAGCTCATGCAGCGCGCCTCCAAGGGCGGCCCCGGCCTCAAGGTGGAGGGCTCGCTGGACAAGCGGCTCAAGGCCGGCCCCGCGGGCGACGCCATCGTCCTGCGAGCCACCCGCATCGTCGGCTGAGTGGCATCGCCCACCGGGACCGCCTCGACAGGGCGGCCCCGGCCGGGCTTCGGAGCCTCAGAGCCGCACGCCCACCTGGAAGCCGGGCCAGCGCTGCATGCGCGTGTCCGCGTTGATGACGTGCGAGCGCACCGGCAGCGTGGTCAGCTTCGAGAACTCCGACTCCCCCCACATGAACGCCACGTTGTAGGTGGGGCCGGCGAACACGGCCAGCCGGGGCATCACCTGGAAGCCCAGCATGGCGCGCGCCTGCGTCAGCAGGGTGTTGGACTTGCTGGAGAACGGGGCTCGCGTGGACAGCACCTGGCTGGCCGCGACGTCCACGTCCACCCAGAAGCGCGAGCCCAGCGGGATGTGCCCGCCCAGGCCCAGGCCCAGACTGAAGCGCTGGAAGCGGTCGTCCGGGCCAATGCCCGCGAGCAGCGTCGTGTAGAAGTGCTTGCCGCCGAACTTCAGCGCCAGGTTGGTGAGCTGCACGTCGCTGCCGAACAGCTCCAGGTGCAGCTGGCCCTTCTTCTCGTAGGAAACCAGGCCCACCGGCACGCCGTTCACCTCGTCGGAGACGTTGACCAGGCCCAGTTGCAGGCCGTGCACCGTGTCCGCGACGTTGATCAACCCCAGCTGCATGCCGGACACGTCGCCGCCCACGTTGATCAACCCCAGCTGCATGCCGGTGAGGGACGGCGCGTGGTTGAGCAGCACCGCCCCCTGGATGCCGCGCGCGGCCGTCGCCACGGAGTTGACGCCCAGCGTGAACTGCACGCCCTTCATGGTGCCGTTCGCGTGATTGACACCCAGTGACAACTGCATCCCGGTGGCGTCGGAAGTGGTGACGTTGGCGCCCAGCGCCGCCTGCACGCCGCCCAGCGCGCCGCGCGCGACGTTGGCGCCCAGGGCCAGCTGCCCCACGCCGTCCACGTCGCCGTTGGCCAGGTTGAGCCCCAGCGACGCCTGGGCGCCGACCACCGCGCCGCCCGCCACGTTGGTGACCAGGGACAGCTGCGCGCCGCTCACCTCGCGGCCGGACGTGTTGAAGCCCAGCGCCAGGGCCAGGCCGGACACCTCCGCGTCGTACACGTTGCCCGCCAGGCCCAGCGCCAGCCCGCCGCCCAGCGCCGCGCCGCCGTTGACGACGCCCAGCGCGAAGCGGTTCTCCACCTGCGCGCGGCCCACCCGCAGCGTGTTGGTGCTCATGCTCGGCACGAGGCTCAGGTTCACCGGCAGCTGGACGCGCCCTTGCGGGGACAGGGACATTCCGCCGCCACCGCCGCGCATCACGGTGGCCTCGTGGCCCACGCCCAGGAAGTCGTTGGGGGCCAGCGGCGTGCGCATGCCCTCCTTCAGCGTGAAGGCCGCTTCGGACACCCCGCCGTCCCACTCGCGCCGGGCGCGGTAGGCGCCGGGGGCCAGGCCCAGCTCGGTGGGGCGGCCGGACTGCTTCTGCACCTCCACCACCAGCGTGCCCACCGCGTCGCGCACGTACAGGCGGCCCTCCAGCGGCTCGGTGAGGACCAGGCCTGCGGTGGTGGCGCGCAGGTCGGTCATCACCAGGTCGCCGGTGCCAGCGAGCTCGATGTCGTAGTTGGGGTGCTGCGCGCCGCCCTGCGTGCGCTCGGTGCGCGCGAGCGTTTCGTGGAAGGCGAACTGGTAGGCCTCCGTGAGGGTGACGCGGCCGTCGTGGGTGACGTCCGCCGCGCCTCGCAGGCCGGACAGCAGGTGGTGCGTGAAGAACGAGCCGCCCAGCCGGTCCGACTCCTGCGACGCCTCGTCCGCGCTGGACGAGGTGAGGATGGCGTGGCCCTTCACCTGGATGGCGGAGTCCACCAGGAACGCGGGCCGCGAGACGCCGCCCTTCTTGCGCGCGAACGCGCCGGACGCGCACGAGTCCAGCACCGCGATTCTCACGTCCGCGGGCAGCCCCTCCAGCGAGCGGCGCAGCTCGCCGTAGTCCAGGCGCTGGCCCTTGAGCAGCAGCCCCTCGTCGTCCGAGTGGCCGGAGTAGTACAGCAGCACCTCCACGCGGCGGGCTCCGGCGGTGCGGACGCCCTCCGCCAGGCGGCGCACGCGGTCGAAGCCGGCGAGCACGCCCGCGCGGTCCACGTCCGTGAGGAGCACGCGGTCCTGGGGCAGCACGCCGCCCAGCTCCGACAGCACCGTGGAGAAGGCCTTCGCGTCGGTCTCCGCGTAGCGCAGCCGCACGCGCTCCGGGCCGCCGTCGTTGACGCCCACGAGCAGGGCCAGCCGGCGCACGGCGGCGGCTTCGGCGGCGTGGGCGGGGGTGGCCGCGCCCAGCGCGAACAGGAGGATGACGAGCGCTCTCATGGGGAGGGCTTCTCCAGCAGGAAGGAGGTCTGGCCCAGGCCCGCGGGCAGGGTCAATGGCGCGGTGCGCGCCTCGGGGGATGTGGCGAGCACGCGCGCGGCGGCCATCACGCCCTCCAGTTCGAAGGGCTGGTCCGAGGTGACAAGGAAGAACCGCTCGAAGCCGGGGGCGTCGTCCAGCTCGTAGGCGCGGGGCAGGAGGTGCGTGCCGCTGCGCTCCAGGGGCGCGGAGGTGTCGCTTGGCGCGGGCAGGTGTTGGGTGACGGTGCCCCGGCCGTCCACGGAGAGGATGACGCCGTGGGCGTGGCCGGCGGCGGTGTACGACAGCTGCACCACGTCACCGGCCTGGGCGGGGGCGCCGTCGGTGAGGCGCTCGGTGCGGGTGCCGGACTGGCGGTGCACGTCGAGCCGGGGCTGGAGTCCCTTGCTGCGCGTGGGCTCCAGGACGCCGGGGGTGCCGCCGGTGCCCGTCGCCGACCAGGGGTCGCGCGCCTCCTGCTCCTGGGACGAAGCCCCCGGCCGGACGAGGACGACGAGGGTCGCGGCGGCGAGCACCGGCACCAGGGCGGGCAGGAAGCGCCAGGAAGGGCGCGATGGAGAGGCCTCGGCGCGGGGCGCGGCGGCGGGCGAGTCAGCGCGGGCGAAGCGGGCCTTCACCTCACGGGCGACGCGGTCGGGGGGCAGGGCCTCCAGGGTGGCGCGCGAGTCGGCCTCCAGGGCGGCGAGGCGGGCGGGGCCATCCGGTTCGCGGGACAGGCGGTCGCGGGCGGCGGCGAGCTCGTCCGGGGGCAGCTCCCCCAGGGCGATT
>NZ_RAWC01000222.1:0-15037 GCF_003611685.1 Corallococcus sp. CA049B
CCCGCCGCAGAAGGTGCCGCCGGAGACCTTCGACAACGCGCTCAAGGCCTACTTCGACGGCAAGCCGCGCGACGCCGCGGGCCCGCTGTACGCGTGGCTCCAGGCCACGCCCCGCACGGATGACAACTACGCGTGGGGCCAGTACTTCCTCGCCCGCAGCCTCATCGACCTGGGCCTCACGCACGCGGGCGCGACGTACCTGGCGCGCATCGCGCGTGAGCGCTCCAACCCCAACGTGCTGCCGCGCGCGCTGGATGCGCTGAAGGGGCTGACGGACCGGCCGCACGACGAGGTGATGATCGACGAGCAGGTGTTCGGCGCGCTCGACCTGGGCTTCCTCCCGGACGAGACGGGCGCCTACGCGCACTACCAGCAGGGCCTGGTGGACCTGCGCGTGGGCAACGAGCGCTGGGCGAACACGCACTTCTCCAAGCTGCCGGAGACCAGCGCCGAAGCCAGCCGCGCGAAGTTCGCGCTGCTCGTCACCCGGCTCAAGCAGGTGAAGGATCCGCCGGAGGAGATGGTGAAGGACTTCCTCGGCCTGTCCCAGGACGAGAAGCTCACCCGCGAGGCGCGCAACGAGGCGGCGCTCGCGGTGGCCCGCCTGCGCTACGAGAAGAAGGACTTCACCGGCGCGCTGGACGCGTACGGCAAGGTGAAGCTGCCGGAGCTGGACCCCGGCCGCGCCAGCCTCTACCTGGAGGAGGCGTGGACCCGCTACAAGCTGGGCGAGCTGCGCGCGGCGCTGGGCATCCTCACCACGCTGGACGCGCCGTCCTTCCGCGATGAGTTCATGCCGGACAAGTACCTGCTGCGCGCGCTCATCTTCCGCGACCTGTGCCACTACCTGCCCGCCAAGCGCGCGGCGAAGGAGCTGACGCGCCGGTACGCGGACTCGCTGGAGTCCGTGCGCAACCGCGAGGACCTGAGCCAGGACGCCCGCCTGCGCCGCGCCGCCAACGCGCACGGCAACACCCAGCGCGCCGCGAAGTTCGTGTCGCTGCTGGACCTGGAGGGCGAGCGCCTGGGCCGCTACGCCGGCAGCTTCGGCGACCGTCTCTTCGGGCACCTGACGCGCGTCTATGACTTGTCCCACGCGGAGGCCGTGCGCGTGTACGACGCGCGGCTCCAGGACGCCGTGCGCCAGGAGGCGGACACGCTCCTGCGCGCCGCCGAGCAGGTGCGCCTCATGGAGTACGAGGTCGGCCTCAAGCTGTACGAGCGCGTGAAGAAGGGCGCGCAGGTGGTGGCGGCGCAAGAGGAAGAGCTGCTGTCGCCCGCGCAGGTCGCCTTCAAGTTCGACAACGAATACTGGAACGACGAGCTCAAGTCCTACCGGGTCCGCATCGAGAGCCGTTGCATCGAGGAAACCCCATGACCGGCCCGTTCACCGGCCTCATCACCGCCGCGCTGCTCGCGGCCGCGGCCCCCGGCCCTGGCCGTGTTGGGCCCAACACCAACCCCATCGTGTCCAAGGCGAAGGAGCGCGAGGAGCTCGTCGCCAAGCTGAAGCGCGACATCTTCAAGGTGGACCGCGCCATCGGCGAGACGGAGAAGCTCATCTCCAAGAGCCGCAACGCCCCCTACCTGCCGGACCTGCAGTTCCGGCTGGCGGAGCTCTACGTCGAGAAGAGCCGCTACGTGTACTACCTCCAGGCGGAGACCCGGCCGGAGGGCGCCACGGGCGCCATCGTCTCCCCGGAGACGCGCCTGATGAAGCAGAAGGCGGTGCAGATGTACTACCGCCTGCTGC
This sequence comes from Corallococcus sp. CA049B, assembly GCF_003611685.1. Lineage (NCBI taxonomy): Bacteria > Pseudomonadati > Myxococcota > Myxococcia > Myxococcales > Myxococcaceae > Corallococcus > Corallococcus sp. CA049B. The sequence goes on from NZ_RAWC01000222.1 coordinate 1,754, forward strand.
GCGAGTACCCGGACTTCAAGGACGGGGACCAGGTGACGTTCTACCTGGCGCACGAGCAGCGCGAGCTGGGCCAGTTCGACGAGATGCTCAAGACGCTGGGGGACCTGACGCGCAAGTTCCCCAACAGCCCGCTGCGCCTGGAAGCCGAGCAGATCCTGGGTGACCACTTCTTCGACAAGGCGGACCTGGTCGAAGCGGAGAAGCACTACCAGGCCATCCTGGAGCTGCCGCCGTCGCCGGTGCACGACCTGGCCCGCTACAAGATGGGCTGGATCCGCGTGAACCAGGCCAAGCACGCGGAGGCCGTCACCTTCTTCGAGGCGGCGGCCGCCAGCGCGCCCCTGCCCGGCGTGGACGTGAAGAAGGCGCTCAACGTCAAGCGCGAGGCGCTGCTGGACCTGGTCTACAGCTACACGGAGGCCAAGCCGCCCAAGGGCGCGCTCAACTACTTCGAGAAGCTCAGCGACAGCCGCGCCACGTACGCGCTCGCGCTGGACAAGCTGGGCAACCGCTACTTCATCAAGCAGCAGTACGAGTGGGCCATCCCCACGCTGCGCAAGCTGATGGAAGTGCAGCCCGACCCGGAGATGGACCTGGAGCGCGGGCAGAAGCTGTACGACTCGCTCAAGGCCGCCAAGGGCAAGGTGATGCCGGAGCCAGAGGACATCCGCTTCCTCGTGCGCGCCGCGGTGCAGAGCAAGACGGACCCGGAGATGACGGAGTCCGACCGCAAGAAGCAGCTCGCGGAGACGGAGGAGATGGCGCGCGACCTGTCCACGCAGGTGCACCTGGCCGCGCAGAAGGCGGACTCGCGCGAGCTGTACGTGAAGGCCGCGGCCGCCTACCGCGAGTACCTGGGGCTGTTCCGGCCGGAGCAGTACGTGCGGCCCATCATGAAGAACCGCGCGGACGCGCTCTTCGCCGCCAAGGAGTTCCCGGAGGCCGCGCGCCAGTTCGAGGAGCTGGCCCGCTACGAGGACAAGGCCAAGGACAACAAGGCCGTGGACACCGCCATGTACGGCGCGCTCCTGGCCCACTTCTCCACGCTCAAGCCGGAGGAGGCGCAGAAGCGCAACGCCTTCGAGGTGGCCGACGCGCGGCAGGCGCTGAAGCTGCTGGGCGCTTCCTACGTGTCGCGCTACCCGCAGAGCCCGCATGTGCTGGACGTGAAGTTCAACATCGCGCGCGCCTACTACGAGGACGGCGAGTACCCGAAGGCGGCGGAGCTGTTCACCGCGTTCGCGCTGGCGCACCCGCAGTACAAGGACGCGCCGGTGGCGGGCAACCTGGCCCTGGACAGCCTCAGGCAGGTGAACGACTTCAAGAAGCTGGACGAGACGGGCCGCAAGTTCCTCGCGTCCTCGCTGCCGTCCAACTTCCGGGGTGAGGTGCAGAAGATCCTCACGCAGAGCAAGGCCGAGGCCCTGGACGAGCTGGCCCTGCAGAGCGCGCAGGAGACGGGCGACGTCATCGAAGGCCTGATGAAGGTCGCGGACGAGAACAAGAACAGCGACATCGGCGAGAAGGCGCTCTACGGCGCGTTCACCGCCGCGCGCGAGAAGCGCGACCTGCCGCGCGAGCGCGAGCTGGGCGCGAAGCTGGTGCAGTCCTACCCCAAGAGCCAGTACCTGTCGGACGTGCTCCTGACGCTGGGCCGGCACGCGGCGGAGGCGGCGGCCTTCAACGAGGCGGCCGGCTGGTTCGAACAGGTGGGCCAGAAGCTGACGGGCGACCTGGCGTCGGTGGACGGCTGGATGGCCGGCGCCCGCCTGCGCATCGCGCTGGGTGAGTACAAGGAAGCGTCCCGCAACCTGGAGACGGCGTCGGAGGCCGCGGGCGCGCGCAAGGGCGAGGTGCTGGCGCTGCTCGCCGAGACGCGCCTGAAGCAGAAGGACTACGCCCGCGCGAAGACGGCGGCGGAGACCGCGCTCAAGCTGGATAAGAACAACGTGGCCGCCGCGGCGGTGCTCGCGGAGGTGCAGGCCACCACCGCGCCCACCGCTCCGCCGGACGCGCTCATCTCCACCCTCACCGCCGCGGTGCAGGGCCCCAACGGCCAGACGGAGGAAGCGGCCAAGGGGCTCTGGTACCTGGGTGAGATTCTGTACCGCGGCTACAAGGACCTGCCGGCGGACAAGGTGGAGGAGAAGGTCGCCGCGCTCCAGGCCATGGAGGGCGTGTACACGCAAGCCGCGTCGCTCGGCTACCCGGAGTGGGCGGTGGCGTCGCTGTGGAAGATTGCCCTGGCGTACGGCCACATCGCGGACGTGGTGGACCAGACGCCGGTGCCCGGCGGGCTGTCCGCCGCGGAGACCAAGCAGTTCCAGGACGCGGTGAAGCAGCAGGTGGGGCCGCTCAAGGCCCGCTCCGACGAGGCCTTCAAGGCCTGCCTGTCCCGCGCGGAGTCGCTGGAGGTCTTCAACGCGGCGGTGGTGGGCTGCCGCAACCGCACGGACGTGGCCGCGCTGCCGGTTCCGCAGCCTGCCGCGCCCACGCAGCCCGCGGCGCTGGAGGACCTGCGCAAGAAGGCGGAGCGGGTGCTCACCGCGGAGGCGCTGGAGGCCCTGGGCATGGGCTACCTGGACGCGCACCAGTACGGCATGGCGCAGCTGACGTTCGGGCGCGTGACGGAGCTGCAGGACACGCGCGCGTCCGCGCACGCGGCGCTGGGCTGGGCCATGCTCAACCTGGGGGATGCCATGGGCGCCCGGGAGGCGTACGCCAAGGCGCTGGAGGCGGACCCCACCTACGACAAGGCCCGCCTCAACCTGGCCGCGCTGCGCTGCCGCTTCGGCGACACGGACGGCGCGCGCCGCGAGCTGGCCGTGCTCAAGGACATGGGCACGCTCAACGGTCCGGACGTGGACGCGGGATGGAAGGCATGCAAGTGAGCGCGCCCTTCCGCCGCATCGCCCCGGTGCTGTTCGCGCTCGTCGCCACCGCGTGTGGTGACGAGGGCGGCAAGCTGGAGGGCAGCGTGACGGAGCTCATCGACCTGCGCTACCAGCGCACGGAGGCGGCCCTGGCGGAGGGGACGCTGGCGGTGAGCTTCGTCAACACGCAGGGCAGCGGGCAGGACGTGGTGTTGAAGGTGAGCGCGCGGGTGGCGGACATGCTGCCGGACAACGAGTACGCGGGCTCGCTGGACATCGACCTGGCGCAGGCGCTGGACGACGGCTCGCAGCGGGGCAGCGTGGGCCGCAGCGTGCTGGATGAGCCGGTGCGTCCATTCCCGCCGCTCGTGCGCGGAAACCTCTTCGTGAAGTCCCTTCCGAAAAACACCGGGGACCGGGTGTCGGGCGAGTTCAGCGTCACGTTCACCAACGGCACCGACGTCTACTCCGGCCGGACCCTCTTCAGCCGTTTCGAGGCCATTGCTCCATGAAGCGCCACCTGCTCCTCAGCCTGTCCCTCCTGACCGCCGCCTGCGGCCCGAGCTACGGCATGCGCGTGCCGGACGCGCTGGTGAAGAAGCTGCCGTACGAGACGCGCATCGAGCTGCTGGAGGCGGAGAACGACCTGGCGCTGGCCATCGACCGCGTGGACGAGGCGGACAACGAGATCAACCGCGCGCGCGACAACATCCGCCGCGCGAAGAGCCGCCAGGAGGCCGCCGAGGACGAGGAGGACCGCGCGCAGGACGCGTCGTCCCGCGAGGTGGCGCAGCTGGCCATCGCGGAGTCCGAGGCCCGCGTGGAGTACCTGCGCGCGCACCAGCGCCTCAACGTGGGGCTGCGCGAGGTGGAAAAGCTGTCCCTGCGCTGCGCCTTCGCCCGCTTCGAGTTGGCGCGGCTGACGGCGGCGCGCAAGGCGAAGGTCCAGGGCAGTGAGCGCCTGGAGCCGAAGGATTTCGAGGAGCAGGTGTCCGAGTGCGAGGCCGCCGTGAAGGAAGAGCGCGCGAACCTCGGGGGGGACACGAAGGAAGCGCAGGCGGCGAAGGAGGCGTGGGAGGCGAAGAAGGCCGCCCTGGCCAAGAAGACCTTCGACGCGCGCGCCAGCCCGTACGTGGAGAACCTGTGATGACGAAAGCCGGAGTCCTTCTCCTCCAGTTGTTGACGGCCCAGGCTCCCGCTCCGGAGGCACCTCCGCCGGAGAAGCCCGCTGCGCGCGCGGACAAGCTCCCGGACGACCCGGACGCGCTCTACAAGCTGGGCACGGCCTTCCTGTCCCAGAACCAGGCGCGCCGCGCGGTGGCGCCGCTGACGAAGCTGGTCGGGCTCACGCCGGACGGCGTCCCGGCGAAGGTCGCGCTCGCGCGCGCGCTGCGGCTGTCCGGGGATGTGCCCAAGGCCAAGGCGGTGCTGGACGCGGCGCTCGCGGCCTTCCCGGAGGAGGCCACGCTGCGCTCGGAGCGCGGCCTGCTGGCGCGCATCCAGGACGACATGGATGTGGCCATCACGCAGTACTCCGTGGCCACGGAGCTCGCGCCCAAGGACGCGGAGCTGCGCTTCAACCTGGGCGAGGTGCTCCAGCGCGCGAACCGCACGGACGACGCCATCGAGGCGTACCGCGAGGCGCTGAAGCTGGACAGCGCGCTCCAGGTGGCGCGGGTGAACCTGGGCAAGGCGCTGGCGGAGAAGGGGCTGGCCGCGGAGGCGAAGGAGACGCTGCGCGAGGCCATCCGCCAGAAGGACAGCGACGCGGAGGCGCACTACAACCTGGGCGTCGTGCTGATGCGGGAGAACGACGTCACGGGCGCGTTCTCGGAGTACCAGGCGGCGCTCAAGGCGGATCCGAAGCACGCGCGCGCGCAGAACAACCTGGGCGTGGTGCTGGACGGCCAGGGCAACGCGCGCAAGGCGGCGGAGGCGTTCCAGAAGGCCATCACGTTGGATCCGAAGTACGCGGAGGCGCACTTCAACCTGGGGCTCGCGTGCTTCCAGCTGGGGGAGAACGCCCGGGCGACGAAGGCCTTCGAGAAGGCGCTGCTCCTGGAGCCCCGCCGCGCGAGCGGTCCGTACACGCAGCTGGGCCAGCTGTACCTGGCGCAGGGCAAGAAGACGCAGGCGGTGTCCGCGTTCCAGAAGGCCATCGAGAAGAGCGCCGACGACGGCAAGAAGACGACGGAGGCCTACCAGGGCCTGGCGCGCGCATATCTGGAATTGGGCAAGGTGGACGACGCGGTGGCCACGCTGAAGACGGCGGTGGAGGCCTTCCCGAATGAGCCCGGCGTGCGCGCGGGCTACGGCGACGCGCTCAAGGCCAAGGGCGACCTGGACGGCGCCATCGCGCAGTACCTGGCCTGCGTGAAGCTCCAGCCCACGGTGGACAACCGGCTGATGCTGGCGGAGGCGTACGCGAAGAAGCACGTGGGCGCCCAGGCGCGGCCCCTCTACGAGGCCGTGCTCCAGGAGGATCCGAAGCACCGCGCGGCGAAGCTGGGCCTGGCGGACCTGCTGCTCGCGATGGGCGACTACGCGGCGGCGGAGAAGCTGCTCACGCCTGCTCAGGGCGAGGAGGCGGAGACGGCGGCGCTGGCGCGGCTGGGCATCCTGCACTCGCGGCGCGGCCGGCCGGACCTGGCGGTGCCGGAGCTGGAGGCGGTGGTGGCGAAGGACCCCGCGCAGCTGGAGGCCCGCGCGGAGCTGGGCTTCCTGTACCTGCGCGGCGGTGACGAGACCAAGGCGCTCCAGGTGCTGAGCGACGTGCTGGCGGTGGAGCCTCGCAACTCGCTGGGCCTGCTGTACCTGGGACACACGCTGTACCGGCAGGGCAAGCTGCCGGAGGCGGAGAAGGCGTTCCGGGGTTCAGCGCAGGTGGACGCGGGCGCTGGAGAGCCGCACTTCGCGCTCGCGCAGCTGCTGGAGGCCACCAACCGCAAGGCCGAGGCGAAGAAGGAGTACGAGGCCGCGGTGCAGCTGCAGCCGGACCACGCGGACGCGAAGAGCGCGCTGCAGAAGCTGGCCGTGGACGTACCTTGAGGGTCCTCATGAGAAACCATCCGATGCGTGTGGGACTGGCCGCGGTGTTGCTGCTGGGGCCGGTGACGGCCGGCGCGGTGAGCCAGAAGCTTCGTTACAAGTTCGAGTCGGTGTCCGACCCGGTGACCACCGTGGTGGACGACAGCGGCAAGGGACACACGGGCACGGCGCAGGCCAGCAATGGCGGCGCCGTCACGGTGGAGACGCCGGGCTACGACGGCCAGGGCGTGCGCTTCCCTGCGGTCTGTGCCGGGACGGCGTGCGCGAAGGCCTTCATCAGCGCGGCGGACTCGGCGTCGCTCAACCCGGGCACGGCGCTGTTCTCCTTCGGGGCGCGCGTGCGGGTGACGCTCGCGGAGCTGAGCACGGACCACGGATCCAACCTGGTGCAGAAGGGGCTCTACAGCACGGCGCAGTGGAAGCTTCAGCTGGACGACGCGGTGGCGGGCAAGCCGAGCTGCGTGGTGCGCACCACCGGCGGCGCGGACGCCGTCATCGTCAAGGCATCCGTGGGCATCGCGGACGGCGCCTGGCACAAGGTGACGTGCCAGCGCACCAGCACCACGCTGACCATCCTCATCGACAACGTGGCCCGGGGCAGCGCGCTGCTCGCCAGCACCTACGACATCAACCCGGTGGGACAGCCCGTCGCCATCGGGGCCAAGAGCGCCGGGAACAACAACGACCAGTTCCACGGCGCCATCGACGAGGTGTACTTCAACCTGGATTGAGCCCGGGGCTATTCGCGGGAGCGCATGAGGGCCTCTGGCAGCGGAGGCCCCGTGGGCGTGGGCCGGGGTGACTCCGCGAGCGTCCGGCCGAAGCGGTAGCGCGCCTCCGCGTGGACGCCGAAGGACTCGCCTCCGGCGCTCGCCAGCAGCACGAGGTCGTCATCGGGACTGGCGCCCTCGGGCAGGCCCAGGGTCCAGGGCACCTCCCGCGTGTCTCCGTCCAGGACGATGGGCGACGTGGGACCTTCCCGGAGGACCGTTCGCGGCGGCACACGCAGGGATACCTCCACGGGCGCGGTGAAGCCCGGGCTCCGGTCCAGCCGCGCGACGAGCCGCACCGTGTCCGCGCTGGCGTCCACCACCCGCCAGGAGACGTGCAGCGGCGCGGGGATGCGCGCCGTGACGGGGAGCGCCGTGGGCCGTGGCGCCGGGCTGTCCGTGGCCGTGGCGCCGTCCTCGGTGCCTCGTGTGAGCACCGCGGTCGGCATCTCCGTGGCGTGCGTCTTCGCCGGAGCAACAGGCCGCGAGCCCTGACGCTCGCGCGACTCCACGTCCCACGTATCCATTCCGTACGCAGGGAGCGCCACCGACCGCGCGGACGCCAGGAGCGTCGGTGAGGATTCGTGGACCGGCTTCGCCTGCGCCTGAGGAGGTGGCTCGGAAGGCCTGGGCGATTTCTTGCGCCGCACGCGCTCCACTCCAGAAGCCATGCCGGCCGACAGCGCTCCGACGAGCGCCAGCGCCAGCACGGCCCCCGCCACGCGTTTGCGCATCACGGCCGTGGACCGCCGGCTTCTCTGCATCGGACGGGGAAGCTTCATGGGCACAGGGGCTCGTGGCTGGGGTACGGGAAGGCCGTGGCGGGTTCGGTGGCCGCGTCCACCCGGGTGCTCGGGAAGCCCTGGCACATCAGCGCGTCCAGGAAGTCCGCGAGACACGGTGAGGGCCTGCCCGTGTCCACCACGTCCGTGAGCGCGCCCTTCTCATCCCGCGTCCAGGTGTGCCGCGTGTAGCCGCGCGCCCAGGGCGACCGGTTCATCGCGGGCGCGGCGAGCGCGTCGTAGAGGTGCTGGCTCGACGGTGTACCGGTGGCCGTGCGGTAGAGGATGGCGGCCACCTCGTTCTCGTCCATGGGCTGGAGCAGGCCGTCTTCCGCGCGCGGTCGCGTCCAGGGGCTCACCGAGGAGGCTCGCGCGGACAGGTCCACCCAGAACAGCGTCCCGCCCTGCCGGTCGAAGTAGCGGGGGCTGCGGCGCGCGTCCGCGCTGAACCAGGTGGCCCAGCCCTCGCTCCACGCCTGTCCCGGGAAGGTGGGCACGCCCACGTAGTGCGGCCCGCCCTCCTCCGGACTGGTGCCCCGGCTGGCCATCACCCAGTGCCCCAATTCGTGCATCACCATCGCGTCCGACCACCACGCCGCATCCGAGTCCCCCGGCAGCCACACCTGCGCGTCCCAGCTCCGGCCCACCGCCGTCACCGGCCACGGCGCGAAGCACGCACCGCAGGACCAGGTCGTCCCGAAGCCCAGCCACGCCACGATGGGCAGGCCGTCGCGCCCGCCGTAGCGCTCACGCATCCGGCGCCAGGCCGTGCCCAGCACGTCGAACACCGCCGCCGCGCCGGAGCCCTCGGACTCGGCGAGGGTGAACGCGGGTTGTTCGGACAGCTCGCGCGTCGTGCGCGACCAACTCCAGATGCGGGCCGCGTCCCCCGGCACCGTCCTCACCGACTGCGCGCCCGGCAGCCCGGGGTCCGCCACCGCGTAGGCCACCGCGCCGTCCCGCCCCCGGCCGGCCGCGTACACGACGACGCGGTCGTCATCTCCCAGGGACGACGACACCTTCAGCGTGAAGCGGCCGGCGTCATCCGTCACCTGCGAGTCGAGCACCTTCGTGCCCTGGAACGACACGATGAGGAACCCGCGAGCAGGCACCGGCTCCACGTCCGGCGTCCACGCGCGGAACTCCGCATCCGGGAAGCGGCGCGCGTAGCGCACCGTGCCGCTCAACGTGGGCCCGGCCCTGCCACAGAAGCCACGGCCGGGCGCGGCCTCGCAAGCCACGTCGCAGGCCCGCGCGGCCCACCGGCCGTTCGTGCACACCTGCAAGGCCTTGGACTCCGTGCACCGCGAGACGCCGTCGACACACGCCGAGCCCGAGACACAGGCGACCTCCGGCGATTCGACACAGGCGGTGTCCTCCGCGCAGTCCTCCCGGTGCACGGCGCCATCCACACAGCGCTCCAGCACGCGAGGCCCCAGGCACCGTGACGGCGCGGGGAGCTGATCACACGCGAGCGCGGGCCGGACGGTCTCCTCGGGAAGGGACGTGACACAGGCCGCGCAGGCCGCGCCCTCGCAGTCCACGGCACAGGGCGTCAGCTCCGCCCCCGGGTCGCAACCCGCGAGCGCCAGCGCCACGAGCGCCCAGCACCACACCCAGACCCCGCGTCCCACCAAGAGGAAACCTCGTTCGAGCCAGCGGGCGCGAGGACACCACGCACGACTCGACGTCAGGCAGAGCCAGGAGGGCGACGGCCCCCCTGCTCGCCTGCCCTACCCGCCGCACAAAGCTGTCCGACTGTCGGACAGGTCCGGCCGACGAGCCAGCGAGTCATACAGCGACCATGTCCATGAACGAGGCGTCCAGCCGTCGCCGCTTCTTGTCCACGGTCGTCGTGCTGGGCGCTGCAAGCACCGCGAGCGCGGAGCGCAAGTCCAAGCCCGCGGAGGTGAACCCCACCGAGGACCTGATGCGCGAGCACGGCATCATCCGCCGCACGCTCCTGGTGTACGAGGAGATCGCTCGTCGCCTCGGCACTCCTGAAGAGAAGGCGCCCGTGGAGGTGCTCGCCCAGGCCACCCGGCTCATGCGCCGGTTTGGCGAGGACTACCACGAGAAGACAGAGGAGACGGAGGTGTTCCCCCGGCTGGTGAAGGCGGGCCAGCAGAAGGAGCTCGTTCAGGTGCTGCTCGAGCAACACGCCGCCGGGCGCAAGCTCACCGCGTCCATCCTCGCCGCGACCTCAGGCCGCGACGCCCTCACGCAACCCCAGCCAAGGGCCCTGGCCGCGCGGCAGCTCAACCTGTTCATCCGCATGTACGGGCCGCACGCCGCGCGTGAGGACACGGTCCTGTTCCCCGCCTTCCGCAACCTCTTCGACGAGAAGCAATTCAAGGAACTGGGCGAGCGCTTCGAAGCGCAGGAACACCGGCAGCTGGGGAGCGACGGCTTCGAGAACGCGCTCAAGGAGGTCGCTCAACTGGAGCGCGCGCTTGGCATCCACGAACTCGCCCGGTTCACGCCCCCGGAGAGGTAGTCTCCGTGCGCGCGAGGAACGCGGCCAACAGCGACCTGCGCTCCTCTTCGCCCAGCACCCCATCCAGCGCGGGGAACAGGTACGTCTCCTCGCGCAACGAGTGGTGGTGCTCCAGGTGCTTGAACGTGCTCTCCATGTCGAACACGCGAAGCACGGCTCGGCGGTAGTCCGGCGCGCTCGCGTCCAGCGCGTCCACGGCGTCCTGACACTTCGCCAGCAGCTCCCGCATGCGCTGGTGCTCGCCGGTGAAGAGCTCCGGCGCGGCGCCTCGGATCCTTCCGGCGCGAGGCAGCTCTGGCAGGAGCAGCGCCTCCTCCGCCTCCAGGTGCCGCGTCAGCTCTTCGCGATACCGCGACAGCCGCTCACGCGCGGCGGGCAGGTCCAGGCCCATCAGCGCCTCCTGGTGCAGGAGGAACAGCTCCTCCAGGTCGCGGTGGAGCGCTCCCAGGCTGACGAAGTCGGTGGGCGCGGCCATCAACGCCCTTCAGTGCACCTTGTCGTCGCGCACGTGGGCCTCGCGGACCACTCGCGGACGCGGCGTCACCATGCGGGCCACTCCGGAGTAGAGCTGATCCTCCGTGTAGACCTTGCGCACGCGGCGGTGCGACGCGCGCGGGTGGTAGGCCGGGCCCGGACGCTCCAGCCACTGCAGCACCCGCACCTCACCCGAGTGCGCCAGGTCCGCAAGCAGCGCCTCCGGGCACAGCTTCAGGTAGCGGCGCACCAGCGGCCTCAGCCGGCGCCCGAACTCCGCGCCCAGCTTCGCGTGGCGGCGGCCCGCGTGCAGCGTGCCGTCGAAGCGGAGCGAGATGTGGAAGAGCTCGTGCATCAGCGTCTCCAGCCGCGACTTCGCGGTGGAGCCCCGGAAGAAGAGGGGCCGGAGCGTGATGCAGTACAGGATGCGGCGGCCCCGGATGCGCACCACCGGCTTGCGCCGCCCCGCCTTGTCGACGCTTTTGCCCCCCTTGAAGCACAGGGGCTTCACCGTGCCTCGCGACGCGCGCCGGGCCTCACCCGCCACCACCAGGATGCGCCCCACCTTCACGTGGCTGAACTCGGGCATGCGCGCGGCGATGTCCCGGATGAGGGAGCGCAGGGTCCGGTTGAAGTTGGGACGTCGGGGAGCCACGGTTGGTGGACAGTCTAGCGGAAATCCCCTTGGGACCAGCCCCTGGCCTCCCCAGAATGTCCTTTGTGAATCGCTCGACCTGCCTGATGGCCCTGGTGTCCGCGCTGTTCGTCCTTGGCTCCGGGTGTGCCTCCGCCCCCGTCCGCTCCGGAGGGCCCCCTGCCCTGACGGCCCAGGAGACCGCCGTCGTCTCCCAGGGGCTCACCGACGCCTCCGTGCGCTACACCGGACAAATCACCGGCACCGCCAACGGCGTCGTGGAGCGGGCCGACTACGAGCTCGTCGCCGACGGGCAGGTGGTGAAGACGGGCTCCGCGAAGCTGGGGGTGCCGTTCGCGCCGGGGGCCCCCGCGGAGTTCTCCATCGAGGAGAAGTCCGCCTACGTGAAGAGCCCGGAGGACCTGGCCCGCCTGAGCGCCCAGGGCGGCACGGTGCTCATCGCGCTGCGCGGCACGCTGGTGGTGCGCTCCGGTGACAGCGAGGACACCCTGCCCTTCGCCGCCAGCCGCGCCGTGCGCGTGCCCCGGCTGCCGGAGGTCATCGTGGAGAGCCTGGACGCCGCCCGCTATTCGCCGGAGGAGGTGCAGATCAACCTGCGGCTGGGCGTGCGCAACCCGAACCCGTTCCCGCTGCGGCTGGACTCGCTGACCTACCAGGTCGCCATCGCGGACAAGCCCCTGGAGGAGGGCACCACCGCGCAGGCGGACTCGGTGGATGCGTCCGCCACGGGCGTGTACCCGGTGGAGGTGGCGGTGACGGCCCAGTCCTGGGGCCCGGGCGTCAAGGCGCTCATCGGGAAGGGCGTCCTGCCCTACAGCGTGAAGGGTGAGCTGAAGGGCCCCATGTTGCAGGTCCCCTACTTCCTCAAGGGTGACGTGAAGCTCAACGTGTCCCGCTAGACTGGGACGCACGCGTGCCCATCTACCTGCTGAGTGACGACGAGCCGGAGCTGTTCCCCCCGCCCTCCAAGGCGGACACGAGCGGCCTGCTCGCGGTGGGCGGGGACCTGCGCCCGGAGCGGCTGGTGGCCGCGTACTCGCAGGGCATCTTCCCCTGGTACAGCGAGGGGCAGCCCATCCTGTGGCACTCGCCGGACCCGCGCTTCGTGCTGGAGCCGGAGAAGATTCACGTGGGGCGTTCGCTGCGCAAGGTGATGAACCGGGGCACGTACACGGTGCGCTACGACACCGTGTTCGCGAAGGTCATCGACGCGTGCTCGCGCGTGCACCGGCCGGGGCAGGACGGCACCTGGATTACGGACGCGATGAAGCAGGCGTACATCCGGCTGCACGAGCTGGGGCTGGCGCACTCGGTGGAGGCGTGGGACGGCGAGGTGCTGGTGGGCGGGCTGTACGGCGTGTCGCTGGGCGCGGCCTACTTCGGGGAGAGCATGTTCGCGCTGGCGCCGGACGCGTCGAAGGTGGCGTTCGCCACGGCGGCGGAGCGCTTCAAGGGCTGGGGCTTCCAGCTCATCGACTGCCAGGTGGAGACAGAGCACCTGGAGCGCTTCGGCGCGGAGTCCTGGCCACGCAAGCGCTTCCTGGCGGCGCTCGGTCAGGCGTTGAAGGAGCCCACGCGCCGGGGGCCGTGGACGGAAGGCGCGGAGAAGTAGCGAGGCTCTACTCTTCAAAACCTTTGCTCGCTCAGCGCCTGCCCATTCGCGGAACCAACTGGCGCGATGACCGGCCGGTCATTGCGCCGCAAATGCCATGGACAATCCTAAGTCCCTCCCCTCGCACGAAGCCGATAGAGATGGGAGCCCGGGAGCGGCTCGATGAGACCTTGCGCTAGGATTTTTCTGAGAGCGGCCTCAACGTCCTCATGAGACCGCACTCCTCCAAAGGAAGCATTCTCCGCAGAAAAGGAATGGAGTCGCCAACCATCAAATCCACTCACTTTCCCCTCTGGCGTGAAGTCCACATCCACGCTGGAGGTCCCGTCTGAGAATCGGCATCCGATTCCATGGAAATCGAACTCCAGTCCCCCAGGCACGATACCTTTTCTAGGTATTGCCTTGCTCCTGCGTCCTGACAGCAGGCCTTCCTGCCCAAACGCGCGGGTAAGCGTTCAGGGGGCTTGGCGACCGCGAGCGTGAGATGGATTCAGGTTCCGGGCAGCAGCGATGGTGCGGGAGTGCCGTGGAGATGGGCTTCAAGGGACGCAGTGAGAGCGTCGAGCACGTTGC
>NZ_RAWC01000223.1:0-14982 GCF_003611685.1 Corallococcus sp. CA049B
CCCGTGCCCCGCCGCGTCCACGTAGCCCCGGACACCGTGGCGGACCGCAGCTGGCGCGCCACCAGCCGGCGCCAGGACTCGAAGGGGAAGCCCGAGACATCCGGGCTGCCCACGCCAAAGTCATACGTGGCGGGAGCCAGCGGCGCGGGCAGGTCCGGCAGTGAGCGCCAGAAGGCCCGGGCGCGCAGCGGCACCTGGGCCTCCCGCCCAGCCCGGCCACGCGGCCGGGACGCCTCTCCCTGGACGAAGCTCCCCGCCCGCGTGCGCCCCGCGATGAGGCCCTCGGCGGTGAGCCATTCATACGCCACGCCCACGGTGTTGCGCGCCACGTCCAGGCGCAGGGCCAGCTCGCGGGTGGGCGGCAACCGCTCCCCGCGTCGCAGGCGCCCGTCGAGGATGGCCGCGCGCAGCCCCCGGTAGAGCTGCCCGGCCAGGTCCCGGCGTCCCTGGAGCTCCACATGGAAGTCCATGCCGCATCCTCCCACGGATTGGCCCAATGGAATTCGTCAACCCTGGCCCTGTCACCGGGCCAGCGGCGGACCATCCTGCCGGCATGACTGCTTCCACCTACGCCTCCCACCCCGTCGACTCCGAACGCATGCCGTGGATCCCCATGGGCCGGCCCGGGCTCGCGTTCAAGCCGCTGCGCTTCTTCCGCGATGGCAGCGGCTGGATGTACCTCTTCCGGCTGGAGCCCGGCACCCTCATCCCCCGGCACCGCCACGTCGGCGAGTCGCACGCCTTCAACATCTCCGGGCGCCGCCAGCTGCTCGACACCGGCGAGGTGATTGGCCCGGGCACGTATGTCCATGAGCCGCCCGGCAACGTCGACAGCTGGCAGGTCGTGGGCGATGAACCCCTCATCCTGCACATCACAGTGAAGGGCGGCATCGAATACCTGGGCGACGACGGACAGGTCCTCATGAGCGTGAGCCCCGCGGAGCGGCTGGAGACGTACCGCCGCTGGTGCCAGGAGCACGGCGTGGAGGCCCTCGCCACCATCGAGTGACGAATGCGGTTGCCCCGGCCGCCGCCCCCGGGGCAGGAGGAGGCCAGGACCCCCTCACGGGAAGGAAGACCGCCCATGCCGCCCAGGCCTACCGCACCGCCCCAGCTCCAGTCCGCGCCCGAAGCGCTGCGCAAGTTCGTCGAGGACCTGTTCACCCTCGACGTGGAGGAGCCCTGGGCACAGCCCGCGGAGGTGAAGGAGACGGGCGCCGCTCCCTGGCGGCCGCCCAACGCATACACGCTGGTGATGGGGAACCTGGACGTCGAAGGCAACGTGCTGGTGGAAGCCGCCAGGCATGACGAGGGCATCCTCGTCGTGTTCGGCGACGTCACGTGCCGCAACCTCTTCGTCGGCGTGGGCTTCACCTTCGTCTGCACCGGGACGCTGCGCGTGAAGGAGACGCTCGTCGCGACCGCCATGGACAGCGTGACGTACGCGGCGGGAGTGGTGGAGGCGCAGGTCGTCGACTCCGGCTCCGGCGCGTGGCTCACCCTCTTTGGAGACGCGTCCCAGCTGCATGTGAAACACCTCACGCATTACGTGATGAACGGCCGCAAGGTCATCAAATCGCAGAATCCTCCCGACCTGCGCACGCTTGTCGTTCCAGAGGTCCTCGACCTGGAGGAATGGGATTCCCTCTCCGCGGAGGAGCAGGCGGATGAGGACCCGAAGGCCATCATCAAGCTGGACGCGAGAGCGGCCCGCGAGCGCCTGGCCCGCGGCGAGAGCCTCTTCCGCTCGCCCTGAGAAGCCCGCCCGGCTCCAGCTTCCGGCCCGCGCCCTCCGTGCGGGCCGTCCTCACGCGGAATGTCAGACACGCTTGATAGCTTGCGTACTGTCCGGGCCTGGCGGCGACAGGCTTTCGCCGCCCCGGGCGACAAGCGTTCTCACAAACCGAGGAACATCTTGAATCGTCTTGGATTGA
Source organism: Corallococcus sp. CA049B (assembly GCF_003611685.1). Classification (NCBI taxonomy): domain Bacteria; kingdom Pseudomonadati; phylum Myxococcota; class Myxococcia; order Myxococcales; family Myxococcaceae; genus Corallococcus; species Corallococcus sp. CA049B. The sequence goes on from NZ_RAWC01000223.1 coordinate 1,935, forward strand.
AGTCTTTGGCCGCCGTGTGGCTGACGTGCGCGCTGACGGGCTGTGGCGCGGAGATGGAGACGCCCACCGGAGCCTTGGAAGAGGGCGCCATGGAAGCGCCGGCGGGAGAGCACGTTGAACAGGCCCCGGTGGTGGAGAAGGGCCCGCCGCCGGAGCGGCGGCTCCAGGCGGAGGCCGTGGACTGCACCAGCACCTCCACGCTGAGCAACGGCGTGCCGGCGTCCGGCGTGGGCCAGGAGGCAGGCGCCTGGTCCTGCATCTACAAGCTCTCCGTGCCCACCGGGGCCACCCACGTGGAGTTCACCACCAGCGGAGGCACCGGCGACGGCGACCTGTACGTGCTCCGGGGAAGCACTCCTTCGGCAGCGACGAACGACTGCAAGTCGGCCGGCAGCTCCAACACGGAGAGCTGCGCGCTCACGGTGACGTCGTCCGGCATCTACTACGCCCGGATGTATGGCTACAGCACGTTCTCCGGCGCGACCATCACGGGCACCTACACCCTGACCACCGGTCAGCCGGGCTGCACCAGCACCAGCCCCATCACCAACAACTCGACCACCTACGGCCTGAGCGCGGCTCCCGGGACCTTCTCCTGCGACTACACGCTCGAGGTCCCGTCGGGGGTCACGAGCCTCGCGTTCAACACCTACCTCGGCTCCGGTGGAATGGCGCACCTCTACGCGAAGCGAGGCAGCGCGCCCACCCTGGCGTCCCATGACTGCAAAGGCACCACGGGCGGAGGCAACAACCAGTCGTGCTCCGTCACCAATCCCGCGGCGGGCACCTGGCATGTCCGCGTGTACAACGCGGACTCCTACATGACGCTCACCGGCGCGGCCCTGCGCGGGTACTACACCACCGGCGGTACGGGGAACCCGGGCACCGGCACGCTGACGAACAACGTCCCGGTGACGGGCCTGTCGGGCACGCAGGGGTCGTACCGCTACTGGACCCTCACCGTGCCCGCGGGGAAGACCTCGCTGCTCGTGCAGACGATGTTCGGCACGGGAGACGCGGACCTGTACGTGCGCCAGGGCTCGAAGCCCGAGGACTTCGTCTACGACTGCCGCCCCCTGACGGGCGGCAACACGGAGTCGTGCCTCATCAACAGCCCCGTCGCGGGCGTCTACCACGTGATGATCAAGGGCTACACGGACTACGCCGGGCTGACGCTTCAGGCGTCCTACTGAAGCCGTCCCGCGAACCTGATGTGTGAAGCAGTGCCCGTCCCCGAGGTGATTTCTTCCCTCGGGGCCGGGGTTGGGGGAACACTCCGGACCCATGAGCGCTCGGCGGTTCGACGTGGTGGTCCTCGGCTCCGGTCCCGGCGGTGAAGGGGCCTCGATGAAGGCGGTGAAGTCCGGCCGCAAGGTGTGCACCGTGGAGCAGGGAGCCCTGGTGGGCGGCGCCTGCACCCACACCGCCACCATCCCCTCCAAGGCCCTGCGCCACGCCATCCAGCGGCTGTTGGACGTGCAGCAGGACCACCCGGAGATGCGGGCGGAGCTGGCTCGCCACACCACGCTCAAGGACATGATGCGCGTGGCGACCACCATCGTGTCCAAGCAGGTGCAGCTGCGCACCACCTTCTACGAGCGCAACCGCGTGGAGCTGGTGACGGGCCGCGCGAAGTTCCGGGACGCGCACACCGTGGAGGTCACCGAGCCGCGCGGCTCCGTGGAGCTGCTCACCGCGGACTCCTTCGTCATCGCCACGGGCTCCAGGCCCTACCGGCCCGCGGGCGTGGACTTCCGCCACCCGCGCATCTTCGACTCGGACACCATCCTCAAGCTGCGCGAGTCCCCGCTGTCGATGATCATCTACGGCGCGGGCGTCATCGGCTGCGAGTACGCCTCCATGTTCCGGATGCTCGGCGTGAAGGTGGACCTGGTGAACACGCGCGACCGGCTCCTGTCCTTCCTGGACGACGAAATCTCGGACGCCCTCTCCTACCACCTGCGGGAACAGGGCGTGCTCATCCGCCACCAGGAGGAGATGGTCTCCGTGGAGCCGCACGACGACAGCGTGGTGCTCCAGCTGAAGAGCGGCAAGCGGCTGAAGGCGGACGTCTTCCTCTGGGCCAACGGCCGCTCCGGCAACAGCCAGGACCTGGGGCTGGAGGCGCTGGGCATCGCGGTGGACTCGCGCGGGTGCATCCAGGTGAACGACGGCTACCAGACGTCCGTGCCCCACATCTACGCGGTGGGTGACGTGGTGGGCGCCCCGTCCCTGGCGAGCGCGTCCTATGACCAGGGCCGCTTCGCCGCCACGCACATCGTGGAGGGGCGGATGGAGCACAAGCTGGTGAAGGACATCCCCACCGGCATCTACACCAGCCCTGAAATCAGCAGCCTGGGCCGCACCGAGCGCGAGCTCACCCAGGCGGGCGTCCCCTACGAGGTGGGCCACGCCTTCTTCAAGAGCCTGGCGCGCGCACAAATCACCGGCCGCACCGTGGGCATGCTGAAGCTGCTGTTCCACCGGGAGACGCGAGAGATTCTCGGCATCCACTGCTTCGGGGACAACGCCTCCGAAATCATCCACATCGGCCAGGCCATCATGGCGCAGGACTGGCCGGGCAACGGCATCGACTACTTCATCAACACGACCTTCAACTACCCCACCATGGCGGAGGCCTACCGCGTGGCGGCGCTCAACGGCCTCAACCGGCTGTTCTGAAAACACGAAGGGCACCGAGGGCGCTTGAAGGCCCACGGTGCCCCGGGTGTGTCAGGTCAGCACGCGCCGCTTAGTAGCGGTAGGTGTCCTGCTTGTAGGGGCCGCTCTTCTCCACGCCGATGTAGTTCGCCTGCTCGGGGGTGAGCTCGGTGAGCTGGGCGTTGAGCTTCTTGAGCTGGAGCCGGGCGACCTTCTCATCCAGGTGCTTGGGCAGCACGTACACCTTGCCCACCTGGTACTTGTCGCTGTGCGAGTACAGCTCGATCTGCGCGATGGTCTGGTTCGCGAAGGAGCTGGACATCACGTAGCTGGGATGGCCCGTGCCGCAGCCCAGGTTCACCAGACGGCCCTTGGCCAGCAGGATGATGCGCTTGTTGTCCGGGAAGATGATGTGGTCGACCTGGGGCTTGATCTCCTCCCACTTGTACTGCTCCAGGGAGGCGACCTCGATTTCATTGTCGAAGTGGCCGATGTTGCAGACGATGGCCTGGTCCTTCATCTTGGCCATGTGCTCATGGGTGATGACGGACTTGTTGCCCGTGGCGGTGACGAAGATGTCCGCCTTGTCCGCGGCGTAATCCATGGTCACGACGCGGTAGCCCTCCATCGCGGCCTGGAGCGCGCAGATGGGGTCGATTTCGGTCACCCACACCTGGGCGGACAGCGCGCGCAGGGCCTGCGCGGAGCCCTTGCCCACGTCGCCGTAGCCCGCGACGACGGCGATCTTCCCGGCCACCATCACGTCCGTGGCGCGCTTGATGCCGTCCACCAGGGACTCACGGCAGCCGTAGAGGTTGTCGAACTTGCTCTTCGTCACGCTGTCGTTGACGTTGATGGCGCGGAACAGGAGCGTGCCCTTGGCGGACATCTCCTGGAGGCGGTGCACGCCCGTGGTCGTCTCCTCCGTGACGCCGAGAATCTTCGCGCTCTTGCGCGAGTACCAGGTGGCGTCCTCAGCGAGCTTGGCCTTGATGGAGGCGTACAGTTCGCGCTCCTCCTCGCTCTCGGGGTTGGCGATGACGGAGAGGTCCTTCTCCGCGCGCTTGCCCAGGTGCATGAGCAGCGTGGCGTCACCGCCGTCGTCGAGGATCATGTTCGGACCCTCGTGGTCGCTGCCGGCGGGGCCGAACTCGAAGATGCGGTGGGTGAAGTCCCAGTACTCCTTGAGGGACTCGCCCTTGTGCGCGAACACCGGGGTGCCGGCCTCCACCAGCGCGGCGGCGGCGTGGTCCTGCGTGGAGAAGATGTTGCAGGACGCCCAGCGCACCTGCGCGCCCAGCGCCTGGAGCGTCTCCACCAGCACGGCCGTCTGGATGGTCATGTGCAGCGAGCCCGTGACGCGAGCGCCCTTGAGCGGCTGCTGCTTCGCGTACTCCTCGCGGATCGCCATGAGCGCGGGCATCTCGCTCTCGGCGATGCGGATCTCCTTGCGGCCCCAGCTGGCGAGCTTGAGGTCGGCGATGGCGTAGTCCTGATTCTGCTGCTTGGTAACCGCGGTCATGGTGTGGCTCCGGATCCAGGGTGGCGCGCCTGCGGGCAAGGGAGAGGCCGAGCCCTGGAAAGAAAGGCCGCCTCACCCTCGCAAGAAACGCGTTCAGGTGAGCGCCGTTGGGTCAGTCGGCTTCGAGCCTGGGGCCGGGAAGGCCTCGCAACGCTCCTCGAAGTCGCGGGGGAAACTACGGGAAGGCGCCCTGAATTTCAAAGGGAGATTGCCTCGCGGGAGGCAGGCGGAAGTCGCACCCGAGGTGTCCTGGAGGACAGGTGGGACTTCATGGAATCTTGGTATTTCCACTCTCCCAGGAGTCATGATGGCCGCTTCGTACCGGTCGCTGTGGGCGCTGACCACACTCGCCATTCTTCCCTCTGCGTGTGCCCACCGGGCGCCTTCGACGCCCGGGGTGATGGACGTCGACTGGGACGTGCGCGAGTTCTACCGGCCCCCCTCCCCGCTTCCGAACGAGGCGCCCGGGTTCGTGCTCGGCCACGAAACGCTCACGGGGCTGGCCGCACTGGAGGGCACGAAGCTGAACGAGCGCGTGCTCTACCTGTCGAACAGCGGGGGACCGGGCGAGGCCCCCATCGCCGTGTCGGGCATCATCGCGGTGCCGGAGGGAGACGCCCCGACGGAGGGCTGGCCCGTGGTGACGTGGGCGCACGGGACCCTGGGCATCGCGGACAAGTGCGCGCCGTCGCGGGACGAGCTGGGCGCGTCCGCTCATTGGTACAACCAGGCCCCGCACCGGCTGCTCAACCAGTTCCTGAAGCAGGGCTGGGCCGTCGTCATGTCGGACTACGAAGGCCTGGGGACGCCAGGACGGCACCCGTACCTGCTGGGCAACTCCCAGGCCTACGGCGTGCTGGACATCGTGCGCGCCGCGCATGCGCTGCATGGAGGGAAGCTGTCGAAGAAGTTCGCCATCGTGGGGCACTCGCAGGGCGGACAGGCCGCGCTGTTCGCCGCGGCGAGGGCGCCCGGGCGGCTGAAGGATGACGGCCTGGAGCTGGTGGGGGTGGTGGCCTATGCGCCGGCCTCCGCCATGGAAGCGCTGTTCTACGCGGGCACGGCCCAGACGACCACGAGCCCCAACGCCGCGTTCATGCCCCTGTTCCTGACGGGCGCCATCGCGGGCAACCCCTCCGAGCTGACGCCGGAGAACATCCTCCAGACCGGTGCCCAGCAACTGTACGCGAACGTCGACACACAGTGCCGTACGGAGCTGAGCGAGACAGGCTCCTGGGGAGGGTTCGTTCCGGCGGGGAAGGTGCTCAAGCTGAACGCGCCCCTGGCGAAGCTGAACGCCCAGCTCCGCGCGATGGAGCCCGGTGTGCTGACGCTCACCACGCCGGTGCGGCTCGTCCAGGGGGGACAGGACGAGCGCGTCAACCCCGCCCAGACCGCGCTCGTGAGCGCGGGCCTCATCAGCCGCGGGGCCCAGGTGGAGTACGTCGGGTGCCCGGTGGCGGATCACTTCGGCGTGCTGGGGGATGACATTCCCGGCACCCTGGCCTGGCTGAAGCAACGGTTCACCGGAGAGGCGCCCTCGGAGCCGGTGCGCAGCTCCTGCCAGCGTATCGACCCGCCCCCCGGGACTCCCCAGTCGGTCCCCGCGTCCCAGGCCCGCTGACCTTCAATCCCAGACTCCGTCCTGGCAAGCTGGAGGCCATGACAGACCTCATCCTGACCGGTGCCTCCCGTGGGATTGGCCATGCGCTGGCATTGGCGTTGGCCCCGTCCAGGGACACGCGGCTTCTGCTCGTGGCTCGTGACGCGGGCCGGCTCCAGGCGCTGGCGGCGGACGTGGAGCGCCGCGGGGGACAGGCCCTCGCGGTGCCGGGGGACCTGGGGACGTTGGCGGGGGCCCGGGAGCTGGGGGCGCGCCTGGCCGAGCTCGTCACGCCGGGGGCGACGCTCGTGCACAACGCGGGGCTGTGGCCGTCCCAGCGGGTGCTCAACGCGGACGGGCTGGAGACGGCGTTCGTCACCAACCACCTGGCGCCGCTTGTGATGCAGCGTCCGCTGCTGGAGTCCGGGCGGCTGCGGCGCATCCTGGTGGTCAGCGCCGGCCTCATCATCAAGGGCCGCTTCGACGCCGCGCGCACACCCACGGGCGAGGACTTCTCCAGCATCCGCACCTACTGCGACACGAAGCTGTGCTTCGCGCTGGCCATGCGCGACGTGGCCGCCGCGCACCCGGAGGTGGACGTGGTGGTACTCCACCCCGGCGTGGTGCGCACCGACCTGGGCGCGCGGCCGGGGCCCATGGGCTGGCTGCTGTCGCAGGTGAAGCGCGCCTGGGAGCGTCCGGAGGTCTGCGCGGCCCGGCTTGCGCGCATCCTCGCGCGCGAGCGCTGGTCGCCTCCGGGGGATGCCCGCTGGCTTCTGGAGGAAGCCGAGCAGCCGTGGCCCGACGTCGCCCAGGACGTGGCCACACGACAGGCATTGCGCGACACCACTGCCCAACTGCTCGCCTCCCGCTGACGGGCGGCCCTGCCCGTGGCCAGCTTCCCCAGGAGAGGCACGCCATGCCACTTGCGCCCGTGAATGCTTGGATTCCTTGAAATCCCAAAACCCCGGAGTGAGGATGGAAAACCTCCTGATTCTCAGGTGGTTCGGCTTCGGGGGTGTTCGTGCGATGGGTGGCAGCTGTCGCGTTGATGTTCTTCATGGGCGGGTGTGCGACCCCTCGCGTTGTCCACGTGGATGTTGGAGACGGTAGGCGCGTGGTTCACGAGTCCCTGGAGGTGGAGCCGGTCCAGGTGAGTGAGGACGCGTTCGCGGCGGCCCTCACGCAGCTCATCCTGGACTTGCGCATGGACGTGGCCTTCCGCGAGACGGATGCAGCCGACCAGCGAGGATGGGTGCGGTCCAGGACGCTGCTCGCGTCCTCGAAGGGGCTCACGGACCCTGGCCCGGGCAGCTCACCTGAATCGCTGTACGCGCGCATCTGTCCCGACGGGGACGACTGCTTGACCCTGGTGGGCGGGACGGGGCTGACGTTCTCGCGCAAGGACCGGACGTTGATGGCCCTGTCGTTCGCGCTGGATACGGTCTGGGAGGGCGTCGGGGCCGAGGTCGGCAAGGTGCTGAACCCGGTGGCGCTCAAGGCCCTGGTGACTTCGGCCGCGTTGACCCTGCTCCTCACGATGACGCTGCCCGAGCCCGTCACGAAGCTCATCGCGGTGGCATTGACGGCGGCGATGGTGGCCTACCTGGGAGTGGTGCCGGTCTGGGAGATGGGCCGGGGCTTCGCGCGGCTGTGGGACGACGCCGGGACGGCAACGAGCGTCATCGAGTTGCAGGACATCGGCCACCGCTTCGGCAAGGTGCTCGGCACGAACGGGACGCGTGTCCTGGTGTTGCTCGTCACCGCGGCCCTGGGCGGGAGGAGTGCGATGGCGGCCCAGGGGCCCAGACTCCCGGGCTTCTCGCAGGCTGCGCTCCGAGGACAAGCCGAGGCGGGATTCCAGCTTGGGGCGGCACTGAATGGCGGCGTGACTTCCATCGCGATGCCTGCCGCTGGAGTGCTGAACGTGGCGCTGGCTCCGGGAGCCGCGGCGGCACTGGCGATGTACGGAGAGGGACGGTTTCCCGGTGACGCGACGGGGCCGGTTCATCACATCTGCACGAACAAGAACCTGGTTTCGGCTGCCGCAGGCGGGCCGTGGACGCCACGGTGCGAGGACGTCTTCAGGAAGGCAGGAATGACCCTTGAAGATGCCGCCAACAAGGTTCGGCTCAATGGACACGAAGGACCACACCCAGGCCAATATCACGAGAAGGTCGTGCTTCGTTTGGAGCGAGCGGTGTTTCGATGCAGGTCCACGGAGTCATGTCGGTCCCGTTTGATGACTGAACTGGCCAAGATTGCCGACGAGCTACTGACACAGGGCTCTGATTTGCGTGCGTTTATCGTGAAGTAGGAGGGGTGGCATGGGGCGACACTTCTATTGGGTCGGCATCGCGGACGTGCCGCAATGGGTGATTCGAACGCCAGGACCGGCGGTTGGAGGCACCTTCGAGGAGCCCTGGATGTTCGGAGACGGTCGCATTCTTCCGAGCCTTGGGCCCATCAAGGCCGACGTCGCGCATCAGGGCAAGAGCCGCGCGTTCGTGCTTTCTGGGATTGAGCAAGCTCCCATTGCCAATGAGCTTGTCGCAAATGTCTTCAGCACACTGGCACCCGGTGACGTCCAACTTCTTCCGGTATCGATAGAGGGAGAGTCTGAACGGTACTTCGTCGTCAACGCGACCAAGGTAGTTGATTGCATCGACGAGGCATGGTGCCGGGAGGTGCATCACTACGACGAGGACGCCCCCCCTGGATTGGAAGGGGAGTACAACTGGATCTACGGACTGCGAATCGACCCCTCGAAGACCGAGGGCGCCCAGGTCTTCCGGCTGAAGAAATTCAAGGTCGCGTTCATCGTCTCGGAAGACGTCAAGAACGCCCTCGAAGCGGTTGGAAACCTGGGGGTGTCGTTCGAGCGCGTAACGGGCCTGCCTTCAACCTGAAGCGGGTGCACCACCCGGTTGCTCGCCTCCCGCTGACGGGCGGCCCTGCCCGTGGCCCGCTTCCTGTTGGAGACGGTAGGCAGGTGGTTCACGAGTCCCTGGAGGTGGATCCGGTCCAGGTGAGTGAGGACGCGTTCGAGGCGGCCCGTCACGAAGCTCATCGCGGTGGCATTGACGGCGGCGATGGTGGCCTACCTGGGGGTGGTGCCGGTCTGGGAGATGGGCCGGGGCTTCGTGCGGCTGTGGGACGACGCCGGGACGGCAACGAGCGTCATCGAGTTGCAGGACATCGGCCATCGCTTCGGCAAGGTGCTCGGGACAAACGGGACGCGTGTCCTGGTGCTGCTCGTCACCGCGGCCCTGGGCGGAAGGAGTGCGATGGCGGCCCAGGGCCCCAGGCTCCCGGGCTTCTCGCAGGCTGCGCTCCGAGGACAAGCCGAGGCGGGATTCCATCTTGGGGCGGCACTGAATGGCGGCGTGACTTCCATCGCGATGCCTGCCGCTGGAGTGCTGAACGTGGCACTGGCTCCGGGAGCCGCGGCGGCACTGGCGATGTACGGAGAGGGACGGTTTCCCGGTGACGCGACGGGGCCTGTTCATCACATCTGCACGAACAAGAACCCCATCTCCGATGCGAGCGGCGGTCCTTGGACGCCACGGTGCGAGGACATCTTCAGGAAGGCCGGGATGACCCTCGAAGATGCCGCGAACAAGGTACGGCTCAAGGGTCATGAAGGGCCGCACCCCGAGCGCTACCATAAAGAGGTGCTTCGACGCCTTGACCGTTCTGTTGCGCGCTGCCAAACGACGGAAACCTGCCGGGCCGGTTTGATGAAGGAGCTCGCGAAGATAGCCAACGATCTTCTGACGCAGGGCTCCGATTTGCGGAGTCTCATTGTAAAGAGGGAGGGATGAGGTGAGTCATCATTTCTATTCGGTGGGTCTGGCTGATGTACCCCAGTGGCTCCTTGCGACGCCGACACGGGATTCGGGTGAGTCGTTTGACGAGCCTTGGATGTTTGTAGATGGCCGCATCCTCCCCGACCCTGGCTTCCTCAAGGCACGGATCGCACATCCTGGCACCCGGCGAGACTTTGTATTCTCTTCGATTGAAGAAACGCCCATCGTCAGCGAAGCCGTCGCTACCATCTTCAAGACACTGGCTTCCGGCGACGTGCAGCTCTTCCCGGTGTCCGTCGAGGGAGCGTCCGACCCGTTCTTCGTCGTCAATGCCACCCGAGTGATCGATTGCATCGACGAGGCACGGTGCCGGGAGGTGCATCACTACGCTGAGGACGACCCCTCCCCTGACTACCCGGGGGAGTACAACTGGATCTACGGACTGCGAATCGACCCCTCGAAGACCGAGGGCGCGCAGGCCTTCCGGCTGAAGAAATTCAAGGTCGCGTTCATCGTCTCGGAAGACGTCAAGAACGCCCTCGAAGCGGTCGGAAACCTGGGGGTGTCGTTCGAGCGCGTGACGGGCCTGCCTTCAACCTGAAGCGGGTGCACCGCCCATCTGCTCGCCTCCCGCTGACGGTCGGCCCTGCCCGTGGCCAGCTTCCCCAGGGGAGGCACGCCATGCAGGAGCCGTCACAGCCGAGGAAGCAGGCAGGGCTTCGCGCCCCCGACGTGCCTTCCGTCCCCTGGCACGCCCTCCTCCCGGAGGCCGCGCTGGAGCGGCTCTCCAGCACGCCCCAGGGACTGACGGAGGAGGCGGCCCGGGAACGGCTCGCGCGCCATGGCCCCAACGTGCTGGAGCGCTCGCGGCCAGACAGCGCGTGGAAGCTCCTGTGGCGGCAGATAGACAGCCCGCTCATCTGGGTCCTCATCGCGTCCGCGGGCCTGGCCATCCTGCTGGGCAAGGTGACCGACGGGCTCGTCGTGGCCGCCGTCGTGGTCCTCAACACCCTCATCGGCTTCGTGCAGGAGTACCGCGCGGGCCGGGCCATCGAGGCCCTGAACCACATGGTGCCAGAGACCGCGCAGGTGCTGCGCGACGGGCACCTGGTGGCGCGGCCGGCGGCGGAGCTCGTCCCCGGCGACGTCGTGCAGCTCGCTTCGGGGGACCGCGTGCCCGCGGACCTGCGCCTCTTGCGCTCCCGCAACTTCCAGGTGGAGGAGGCCGCGCTCACCGGTGAGTCCGTCCCGTCGAGCAAGCACGTCGCGGCCGTGGCCGGGGACGCGGAGCTGGGGGACCGGGCGAGCCTCGCCTTCGGCGGCACGCTGGTGACGTCCGGCACCTCCACCGCCGTCGTCGTCGCCACCGGCGGCGCCACGGAGCTGGGCCGCATCTCCCATCTCATGGAGCAGGCCGCCGACCTGAGCACGCCGCTCACGCGGGAGCTGGCCCGGCTGGGCCGCGTCATCAGCGCGGGCATCGTCGTGCTGTCCGCCGTGCTGCTCGGGGTGGGGATGTTCCGGGGGTACGCCTTCAGCGACGCCGTCCTGGTGGCCATCACCCTGGCGGTGGCCGCCATCCCGGAGGGGCTGCCCGCCATCGTCACCATCGCCCTGGCCATCGGCGTGCAGCGCATGGCGCTCCGCCGCGCCGTCATCCGCAAGCTGCCCGCCGTGGAGACCCTGGGCAGCACGACCGTCATCTGCACGGACAAGACGGGCACCCTCACCCGCAACGAGATGACCGTGCAGGCGCTGTGGACCCGGCGCGGACACTACACGCTCACCGGCGTGGGCCACTCCCCCCTGGGCGAGCTGCTCCACGCGGGACGCGCCCTGGACGCGCCGCCGGAAGACGTGCGCGCGCTGCTCGTCGCGGGCGTGCTCTGCAACGAGGCCGACCTCCAGCCTCGCGAGGGCCGCTGGGGGATGACCGGCGACCCCACGGAGGGGGCGCTGCTGTTCGCCGCGAAGAAGGCGGACCTGGGCGTGATGGAGGTGCGCGAGCGCAACCCGCGCCTGGACGCCATCCCCTTCGAGTCCGAACACCAGTACATGGCCACGCTCCACGCGGGTGGGCCGGAGGGGCGCGAGCTCATCCTCAAGGGCGCCCCGGAGGTCGTGCTGCGCCGCTGCGGGCGGGAGCTGGACCGCGACGCCGTGCTGGTGGAGGTGGAGCGCATGGCGCGGCAGGGGCTGCGCGTGCTCGCCTTCGCGCGCAAGGGCCTGCCCGGGGCGGAGGCCCTGCGGCCCGAGGACGTGGAGGACGGCTTCACGCTGCTGGGATTGCAGGGGATGATCGACCCGCCCCGCGAGGAGGCCGTGGCCTCCGTGAAGGCCTGCCACGCCGCCGGCATCCGCGTGAAGATGATGACCGGGGACCACCCGGGCACGGCGGAGGCCATTGGCCTTCAGCTGGGCCTCCACGCTCCGGGGCATCCGGGCCTCACCGGCGCGCACCTGTCCGGCATGAGCGACGAGGAGCTGGCCGTGGCGGTGAAGGACACGAACGTGTTCGCGCGCCTGGCCCCCGAACACAAGCTGCGGCTGGTGCGCGCGCTCCAGACGCAGCGGCACGTGGTGGCGATGACGGGCGACGGCGTCAACGACGCGCCCGCGCTCAAGCAGGCCAACATCGGCGTGGCCATGGGCATCACCGGCACGGCCGTGTCCCGCGAGGCGGCGGACCTGGTGCTGACGGACGACAACTTCGCCACCATCGTCGCCGCCGTCGAGGAGGGCCGCCGCGTCTACGACAACCTCGTCAAGTCGCTCGCCTTCGTGCTGCCCACCAACCTGGGGCTGGCCCTCATCCTCATGCTGGGGGTGACGTTCTTCCCCGTGCAGGAGGCCGGCGGCGTGCGCGAACCGCTGCTGGCCATGCGCCCCACGCAGCTGTTGTGGATCAACCTGGTGGCCACCGTCACCCTGGCGCTGCCCCTGGCCTTCGAGGCGAAGGAGCGCCACGTCATGCTCCGTCCGCCCCGCGCCCCGGACACGCCCGTCCTGAGCCACTTCGTGGTGATGCGCACCGGGCTCGTCGCGCTGCTGATGGCGGCGGGCGCCATCGGCCTGTTCCTCTGGGAGTTCGCGCGCCAGGGCGGCGGCCATGATGCCTCCAATGTCCTGGCCCTGGCCGAGGCGCGCACCATGGCCGTCAACACCGTGGTCAGCTTTCAAATCTTCTACCTGTGGATGTGCCGCACGCTGACGGGCTCCACGCGCGAGGTGGGCTTCGCGAGCAACCCCACCGTGTTCATGGGCATCGCCGCGCTGGTGCTGCTCCAGGCCGCGTTCATGTACGTGCCCTTCTTCCAGCGCCTCTTCGGCTCCGCGCCGCTGACGCTGGGGGACATCGCGCGGTCGGTGCTGGTGGGCGCCTGCGTGCTGCCGGTGGTGGGCCTGGAGAAGTGGCTGCGCTCGCGGCCGCGGCGGCGGGAGGTGGGCCGGCGG
>NZ_RAWC01000224.1:0-14900 GCF_003611685.1 Corallococcus sp. CA049B
GTCCCCACCCGTGGCGCACTCGCGCTGCTGGTGCTGGGCCTCCTCACCAGTGCGCTCGCCGTCTATCAATGGATGGAGCTGCTCACGCTGCGCGCCGGTGGCGCCACCAGCTGCGGCATCAACGAGCACGTCAACTGCGAGACCGTCTGGAACTCGGACTTCGCCAGCCGCGTGCACGACACCCTGGGCATCCCCATCGCGGGCCTGGGGCTCGTGTGGGGCCTGTCCGCCGTGGGCCTCGCCGCGCTGTACCTCGCGTGGGCGAAGGCGGGCCGCTCGGTGCGTCCGGCGGCCAGCGGCCTGCGCCTGCTGGCGCTCGCGGGCGTCATCTCCGTCGCCGTCTTCGCCAGCGTCAGCGCGAGCGTGGGCGTGGTGTGCCCCACGTGTCTGGGCACCTACGTGCTGGTGCTCGCGTTCGCGGGCGTGGCGTGGCGCGGCCTGCCCGCTCCCTTGATGCCCCAGGCGGGCGAGTGGGGCGGCACGCTCCAGTGGACCGTGGGCATCTCCGCCGTCGCCTTCGTGGCCATGCTGATGCCCGGCCGGGCCACGCCGCACGCGCCGAAGGCCGGCGCCTTCCTGCCGCCGGTGGCCTCCACGCAGGCGCAGAACACGTCCGGCTCCAACCCGGGCATGCCGCCGCCCCCGCCCGCGCCGCCGACCACGCTGCCTGAGTTCATCGCCAGCCTGCCGCAGGACCAGAAGCAGTTCCTGTCGGACTCGCTGGCCATGTACCGGTCGGGCACGCCGAAGCTCGCGGCCTATCCGCCGCGCGCCCTCTACGGCCCGGCGGACGCGCCCGTGAAGGTGCTGGAGTGGACGGACAGCAAGTGCCCCCACTGCAAGTCGTTGGTGGAGGAGCTGGCCCTCATCAAGCAGCACGCCCCCAAGGGCATGCTGTCCGTGGAGGCGCGGCAGTTCCCGCTGGATGGCCAGTGCAACCCGGCCATCCCCAACCGCGGCCCTGACGCGCTCAGCGTGCGCTGCGCCGCGGCCCGGGCCACGGTGTGCCTGGAGGGCGCGAAGGACTTCTGGGCGCTGCGCGAGAAGCTCTTCGCCGCGCAGGCCTTCCTGGACACCGACAAGGTGATGGAGATCGCCAGCTCCGGCTCCGTGGCGCGCCCGCAGCTGGAGGCGTGCATGACGGCGCCGGAGACCATCGGGAAGCTGCGCCAGGACGTCGAGTACGCCATGCGCTTCAACATCCAGGGCACGCCGCTGGTGCTGGTGAACGGCCGTGAGGTGCCCCCGTCCGCGCCGCTCATCTACGCGCTGGTGCTGGCGAGCGGCAACCCCGACGCCCCCGCCTTCAGCGCCCTGCCGCCTCCGCGCGCGCGGGGCACCGGCGCCCCCGGCCACGAGGGCCACGCCCACCCGTAACGGGACAGGAGCGCGGAGGACGCCATGGGCAAGCGCGACAAGAAGGACGAGGCCCCGCCGCCGGGGCCCTTCAACAACCCCTTCGCCGCCCTGTCCGCGCAGCGGGAGGCGCTGCCCGTGGGGCCGCCGCCTCCCCCTCCCCGGGAGAAGCCCGAGCCGAAGGGGCCCGCGCGCGCCGTGGTGCGCATGGAGCGCAAGGGCCGGGGCGGTAAAGAGGTGACGGTGGTGGAGCAGCTGGGGCTGCCCGCCGCCCAGCTGGACACCTGGCTCAAGGCGCTCAAGAACGGCCTGGGCTGCGGTGGCGTGGTGGAGGAGGACGCGCTGGTGTTGCAGGGCGACCAGCGCGAACGGCTCCCCGCGCTCCTGGAAGCGCGGGGCGTCCGCAAGGTCACCGTCGGCTGAAAAGCACGAAGGGGGCGGAGGAGAAGTCCTCCCGCCCCCTTTGGCTTTTGGATGCGGTGAAGCGCCGCGCGCGGAGGACTACAGCGCGGCGATGATGGCGTCGGTGAACTCGCGCGTGGTGGCGCTGCCGCCCAGGTCGCCGGTGCGCACCTTGGACTCGCCGCCGTAGACCTTCTGGATGGCGTTGGCCATGCGCTGGGACGCCTCACGCAGGTCCAGCCACTCCAGCATCATGACGGCGGACATCATCAGCGCGGTGGGGTTCGCGATGCCCTTGCCCGCGATGTCCGGGGCGGTGCCGTGCACGGCCTCGAAGACGGCGGTGCGCTCGCCGATGTTGGCGCCCGGCACCATGCCCAGGCCGCCCACCAGGCCCGCGCACAGGTCGCTGACGATGTCGCCGTACAGGTTCTCCAGCACCATCACGTCGAAGCGGGTCGGGTCCTTCACCAGCTGCATGCAGAGGTTGTCGACGATGACCTCGTCGTAGGCGACCTCCGGGAACTCGCGGCTGACCTTGCGGCAGCAGTCCAGGAAGAGGCCGTCCGACAGCTTCATGATGTTCGCCTTGTGGATGGCGGACACCTTCTTGCGGCCGTTCTTCTTGGCGTACTCGAAGGCGAAGCGCGCGATGCGCGTGGACGCCTTCTCCGTGATGACCTTGATGGCCTCCACGACGCCCGGCACCACGATGTGCTCCAGGCCCGCGTAGAGGTCCTCGGTGTTCTCACGCACGACCACCAGGTCGACGTTGTCGTAGCGCGTCTTGACGTTGGGGACGCTCTTCACCGGGCGCAGGGACGAGTACAGGTCCAGCCGCTTGCGCAGGCCCACGTTCGCGGAGGGCAGGCCGCCGCCCACGACGGTGCCGGTGGGGCCCTTGAGCGCCACGCCGCTGCGCAGCACCGCCTCCACCGTCTCGTGGGGCAGGTTGGTGCCGAACTTGGCCACCACCTCCGTGCCCGCGTCCTTGAACTCGAACTCCAGGGGGACCTTGAGGGCTTCGAGGACGCGAATGGTGGCCGCCGAAACCTCGGGACCAATGCCGTCGCCGTTGATGACCGTCACAGTGCGCGTGTTCGCCATGGGCCCGGTTCACACCACAAATCCGGGAGGGCCGGAAGGGCGAAAGCAGCCGGGATTCACCCCTGGGCATGGGCCCCATCAGCCCGGGTGGTCCGTCCGGCCGCCCGGCGGGGGGCCGAGGGGGATCCGCCCGGCGCGTGACGACGGGGGCCGACCCCGGCGGAAGGCGCGTCCAACGCATGTGTCGAACGTGTATCGCGCTCCAGGTCCCAGGCGTCTGTCGTTGCCTTCCGGGCAACGGCGGTTCTTGCCGTTTGTGGTCTGTGTGTCCTCACGGCGCCGGGCGCTTCCTCGATGTTCCCTCTGGGGCGCGGGGTGGAGAGGCCCGGCACGCATCGTGCTCAATGGCAGCGGCGTCCGGGCCCTGCCGGCCCGTGCGTTCCCCGAGATGAGGCATTCATGAGTTCGCGCAGAACCCCCGTCCGGCTGCCGCGCCCCGTGCGCTGGGCCCTGCTGTCCACCGTGTCGCTGGCGGCGCCCCAGGCGCTGGCGGCCACCTGCCCCCAGCCCACGCTGACCGAGTGCTCCAACGTGGACTACCGCGCGTCCGAGTGCGGCCAGGAGAACGACGCCTACTGCCAGGGCCTGATGGAGTCCGAGTGGAAGGACCGCTACACGTCCGCGTCCAAGCGCACCGCGCTGCTGCCCGACAGCATGGGCGGCGGCGTGGAGACGGTGGCGGTGCAGCCCAACGCCGTCCTCGACACGCTCTTCTCCGGTTCGGACGAGTCCATCGTAGGCCAGGTGCAGCGCGGCCAGGTGCTGGCGCGCAAGGACTACAAGAACCTCACCAAGGTGGAGCAGGCGTACAACAAGCAGCGCCAGGAGTGGGACGCCAACGGCGTGCTGGAGCGCTCGTGCCAGGAGTTCGTGCACGAGAAGCACTATGACTACAGCCGCTTCGAGCAGGACGTGGGCCGCGTGGGCGACGACTTCCGCGCGCTGTTCACCGCGGCCTACGGCTCCAGGGGCATCGCGGAGCGCACGCTGTTCAGCAAGGACGGGGTGAAGCAGGCGCCCATCTGGGACGGCAAGACGCGCGTGGAGAAGAACGCGTACTTCCGCTTCGTGCCGGGGCCATACCCCAAGAACACCAAGGCCTATGAGTTCACCTCCGAGGCGGCCCGGAAGGCGAACAACGCCGAGGCCCGTCAGGCGGTGCTGCCCTCGGACGCGTGGCACCAGGTCATGAGCAAGGCGCTGAGCAAGGTCGCGGATGACGTGCTCAATGACTCGCAGCAGCGCCAGGAGGCCTTCTCCGCCCTGCTGGACCGGCGCAACGCCGCCTACGCCAGCTGGCAGCGCGAGTCGGAGATGCTGCGCAGCCGCGACTTCAGCACGGTGGAGCTGGACGAGAAGACCGCCGAGCAGCTGTACGGCCTGGACAAGGCCCTGGAGGCGTCGCTGGAGAAGGCGGACGCCGAGGGCTGCCTCGTCACGGACAAGACGACGGCGTGTGACTGGAGCCCCCGCCGCTACAAGGCGATGGTGGACGCGGTCATGGTGCCCCGCCGCGAGGCGGACCTGCGCCAGTGCCTCACCGTCACCGGCAACGACTTCGGCGCGGAGAGCTTCATCCGCAACGCGGACCGGCTGAAGATCAAGGGCCTGGACCAGAAGGACTACACGCTCAACCCGACGCTGGTGGCCGCGTACACCCGCCTCCTGGCGGAGTACCTGGCGCAGCAGGCGGCGAATCAGCAGCCGCCCACGAACCCGGTCACCATGACCAAGCGCCAGGGGCAGGACTTCTCCGCGGGCGGCTACGCGGGTGACAACAACTTCGGCGGTGGCTATTCGCTGCGCGCGGGCTGGGAGCTGTCCACGCCCGGCTCCGCGTTCAACGGCAACTGGTGTGACACCAACGCCGCCATCTTCAGCGAGCTGGGGATCTACGCGAACGTGTTCAGCCCGACGCGCAAGGAGGTCGCCTATCTCAAGGGCCGCGCGTCCACGCAGCCCTCCGCCATCCGGGTGGAGCTGAGCGCGCGCGTGCTGGGCAACCCCGTCTTCACGTTCGACCAGTCCTACCCGGCGCGCTTCACCTTCGTGGAGCGCAAGCCCTTCGTGGACAAGGACGCGGCCAAGGGCAGCGCCACCTTCATGGTGTGGTTCATCCCCGTGACGGTGAGCGGCGGCCTGTCCGTGGAGGTGGGCATCGTCGCGTCGATGGGCGGCGCCCTGGGCCGTGACTGCACGCGCAACCTCATCACGCTGGACCTGCTGGGCAACATCGGGCCCTACGCGTCCGCCAACGGCTTCGTGTCGCTGGCCATCGGCGTCCCGGGCTTCCAGATTGGTGTCCGCGGCACGCTGACCATCCTGCGCTTCGAGCTGCCGCTCCAGGGCAGCATCGGCGTCGCGCTGAGCTCGCCCACGCACCCGACGAACCCCAACACGCTGTTCCTGGGGCTGGGCACCCGCCTGAACTTCACGCTGCGCTCGCTGGACGGCCGGCTCTCCCTGTTCGCGGAGCTGGGCTTCCTGAAGGCGGAGTTCCCCATCGTGTCGTGGCCGGGCTTCGGCACCAGCGCGCAGCTCTTCAACGACCAGCATTACCTGCCGCTCGCGCAGCTCTACTGAGCCGCGCGCTCGCATGACCCCGGGGCCGCCTTCAACGGCCCCGGGGAGTGGTTCCCTACCTTCTTCGACTTTTCCTTGCGGGAGTGTTTCATGCGTCGCTCGACCCTCGTTCGTGGCGTGGCCGGCCTGGGTGCCCTGGTGTGCCTGGGAGCGTTGCCCTTCTGGCTGTCCGAGTCGTCTCCGTCCGCCGCGACGGTGGAGGCCGCCGAGTCCGTCCACCGGCTGCCGCTGTTCCGCTGGCGCGTGGGCGAGGCGCACACCTTCCACCTCGTCTGGGATGACCTGACGCGCGTGGCGCTGCCCATGCCGGCGCAGGACACGAAGGCCCAGGCGCTGGAGGGCGTGCTGCACCTGGATGGCGAGCTGATGCTCCAGGCGCTGGAGACGCGCGCGACGGGCACCCGGCTGCGCCTGACGCTGCGCCGGCTGGCGCGGCACGAAGCCACCCTCTCCGGACAGGCGCTGCTGCCCGACGCGGCGGCGCTCCAGGCCCACCTGCCGGACACGGCCAGCGCGTGGCTGGAGTTGGATGCGCGCGGCGCGCTCCAGGCGGTGCGCTTCTCCGAGGCGGAGCCCCCGCTGTTCCGCCAGTTCGCGCAGACGCTGGCGGCGGAGCTGTTCCCCTCCGAGCTGCGCGACGCGGCGTCCTGGACCGCCACGGAGTCCACGCAGACGGGCGACGTGGAGTCGGCGTTCGCCTTCGAGCCCGGGGACACCTCGCGGCTGACGCGCCGGAGGACGCGCTACCAGAGCCTGCGCGCGGCGGGCGCGGCGACGGTGGCGAAGCAGGAGCTGGGCTCGCTCACGACCTTCGACCGCGACGCGGAAGGTCGCCTCGTCGCCATCAGCCAGGACGAGGTGCTGGACGCGCTGGGCACGGACGGCCGCGTGCTCCTGTCCAAGCGGCTGCGCCTGCGGCTGACGTACCAGTCGCGGGAGATGCAGCCCCTGCCGCCGCTGGACGAGCAGAAGCTGGTGATTCGCACGCCGTCGCAGATCGCCTTCGAGCTGGATCCGGAGACGGCGGCGCTGCGCGGCCAGGCGGACGGGATGACGGTGGACGAGCTGCTGGAGACGCTGGAGGGCGCCAGCGGTCCGGAGGCCATCGCGGAGCTGGACGTGTTCGCGCGGCGGGCCATCGCGGCGCTGACGCTGGAGCCGAAGCGCTGCCAGGAACTGGCGCGCCTGTTCCTGAAGCCGGGAACGAAGCCCGGCATGCGCGAATTGATGCTGGACCTGCTGGTGGGCGCGGGCCACCCGCAGGCGCAGGCCACGCTGCGCACGCTGCTCTTGTCGACGGAGGCCCGGGAGCACGCGGGCGCGTACGTGATGATGGTGCAGCGCGCGGGGTTCCTGACGAAGCCGGAGCCGGAGACGGGCGTGATGATCAAC
This sequence comes from Corallococcus sp. CA049B, assembly GCF_003611685.1. Classification (NCBI taxonomy): domain Bacteria; kingdom Pseudomonadati; phylum Myxococcota; class Myxococcia; order Myxococcales; family Myxococcaceae; genus Corallococcus; species Corallococcus sp. CA049B. Next base: position 6,841 of record NZ_RAWC01000224.1, read on the forward strand.
GGCCTGCTGGAGCGCGCCCGGGCGGAGCACGACGTCCCGGTGGAGCGGGCCACGTCGTACGCGTTGGGGGTCTGGTCGTCGCACCTGAACCCGGACTCGGCGGAGGCGCGCGCCGCGGTGCGGACGCTGGAGACCGCCGTGGCCCAGGCCTCGGGGGACGAGGCGCGGGCGCACGCGCTGCGCGCGATGGGCGGCACGCGGGCGGAGCGGCTGATGGACGTGGTGCCGCCGCACCTGCGCGCGGAGTCCCCGGACGTGCGGGCCGCGGCGGCGGACGCGCTGCGCGCAGCGCCGCAGGAGCTGGCCACGCGGCTCTTGCTGGACGCGCTGGGGACGGAGAAGGACCGGGGCGTGCAGCGGGCGCTGCTGGACGCGCTGAACACGCGGCCGCTCGACGCCAGCGCGCTGGAGCAGCTGCGGGCCTGGGTGGTGGCCGGGGGGCTCGCGCCAGGCGAGGAGCCCGCGCTGCTGGCGGTCGCGGCCCAGCACCTGGAAGGGGGCACGCCCGTGTTCCAGATGCTCCAGGCGCTCGCGGTGCGACCGGACCTGCAGGCCCCCACGCGCGCCCGGGTGATGGCGCTGATGGCGCAGGTGGGCGCGCAGCTCGGCGGCTAGCGTCAGCGGTCGAACGGGGCCGGCGGTCTTGGCCCGCTGGCGCGCACGCCCGGGGGCCGCGGGCGCTTGCGGCGCTGGATGGCGTAGGGCCGGTAGAAGGCCTCCCACAGCGCCGCCCGGCGTCCGCGCGGCCGGGTGCGCAGCTCGCCCAGCGGCGCCCGGATGAAGAAGGACGCGCTGAAGAGGTACGCCGCCGCCACGGTGAGGAACAGCAGCGCGGCCATCACCACCGGCCCCGGAATCCAGGCCACGTGCGCCCGGTCCACGAAGTCCCCGAAGTCGCGCGGCGGACGCGGGTGGCTGTAGACCTTGAAGAACCAGGTCACCAACAGGACGATGAGGATGGGCCCGTATGCGCGGTTGAGCCGCGTCGCGATGGCGGACACCAGCGACAGCTGGATCTGCGGCCGGGACATCTCCACCGCCAGCTCCCGCAGCGCGTCTGGATCCACCGGCTCGCGCCGCAGCATCGGCGCCCACCAGCCGTCCTCCAGCAGGCGCACGCGGCGGTTCCACAGGTCGTAGTAGCGGTAGCGCCGCGCCTCGATGAGCAGGAAGGACACCACCATCCAGATGCCCACCAGGAACGTGACGTGCGAACTCTCCGGCGACGCGAAGCCGAAGGAGATGACCGCCGCCGTCGTGGTGAGCGCCCAGTTCGTCGTCGTGTCCAGCCGCGTGCGCCACGTGTCCGAGCGGCTGAGCTCGCCACGAAAGAGCTGCGCCATGGCCTGCTGAGAGACCTCTGGCTGCTCCAGGTCGTTCTTCCTGCGCTCCTTGATGCTCATCCGTGCCTGGGAAGGTGGGGACGATCGCTCGCCGCGGCCAGGGCAGCCGGGCAGGCGGGCGCTCGGGGCCCGTGATGGCTGTCTTCATGTGAAACGCCGGACATTGCCGCACCGCGAGAGGACGGGGGGCGGGTGGCTGGGCGCGGGGGGCGTGCGCATCGTGCGCCCTTGAGCGTGCCTTCCTCCCATGACGCCATCGCCGCGCTGTCGGGCCTGCTCTCGGACGAGGGCGAGCGCATCACGCGCCTGTGGTCCAAGCGCCTGCGCGCGGAGACGTACGAGGTGGAGGTCCCCGGCCGGGACCTGCGCGCACCGCTGCGCCATCTGCTGGATGAGCTCGCCCGGCTGCTCGAGGACAGGGGCGAGGACGCCGTGCGGCTGTGGCCGGAGGTGGTGCGTTCGCACGGGGCCTTCCGGTACGACCAGAACTTCGAGCCAGAGGACCTGACCCGCGAGTTCAAGTCGCTCCAGGAGGTGCTGCTCTACGTCTATTCGCGCCGCAACGGAGGCGTCATCCACGCGGACGTGGCGGAGCTGGTGTCTGAGCTGGTGTGGGAAGCGGACGCGTCCGCGCAGGCCTCCTACGCGCGCGTGCTCAAGACGGAGGAGGTGCGCTTCCGTGAGGCGGCGGTGATGGAGTCGGTGCTCAACCACGTGGAGGTGGGCATCCTGCTGGCGGAGACGGACGGCATGGTGTCCTTCGCCTCGCCGCCGGTGAGCCGCCTGATGGGGGTGCCCATGCGCGCGGTGGTGGGCGCGCGCGCCACGGGCTCCTTGGGCCCCGTGCTCACCCAGGTCAACGCGCGGCACCCCACCGGCGAGCCCTTCAAGGTGCAGGACATGCCCTTCCTGCGCGCGCTGCGCGAGAAGGCGCCGGTGCGCGGCGTGATGATGCAGGTGGAGCGCCCCGGCGGCGGGGACGCCACGCTGGAGATGAGCGCCACGCCGGTGTGGGAGGAGGACCAGGTCCTGGCGGGCGTCATCCAGACCTTCAGCGACCGCACCGAGGCCGCGGTGAAGACCAAGGCCCTGGAGAACGCGCACGACGAGGTGCGCCGGCTCCAGGGACAGCTGCTGCGGCGCACCCGGCAGCAGGCGCTGGGGCAGCTGGCGAGCGGCGCCGCGCACGCGCTCAACAACTTCCTCAACGTGCTGCGGCTGCGCATCACGCTGCTGCAACGCGAATACAAGCCCGAGCACGTCGACGCGCTGGACAAGACGGTGCGCAACATCGGCGAGCTGGTGGCGCGGCTGCAGGAGTTCAGCGTTCAGCGTACCGAGGAGCGCCTGGGCGACGTGCCGGTGGACCAGACGGTGCGCGAGGCGCTGGAGCTGGCCCGGGGCGAGTTGGAGCAGCGCGAGCACCCGGTGCACACGGAGCTGGACCTGGGCTTCCCTTGGGGGGTGAAGGCGGATGCGGGCTTCTTCCGCGAGCTCATCGTCAACCTGATGCTGTCCGCGCGCGACCGGATGGAGGGCGGCGGCACGCTGGTGGTCCGCTCCCGTCCCGCCGGGGAGGACTGGCTGGACCTGCGCATCGAGGATGCGGGACGGCCCTACGCGCAGGATGAACTGGCGGGCCTGTTCGACCCGCTGCGCCGGGACCCGGGGGCGCCGCAGTTCTCGCTGTTCCTGGCGGTGGCGCGCACGCAGGTGCAGCGTTGGGGCGGAGAGCTGACGGTGGAGAACCGGCGCGACGGCTCGGGCGCCAGCTTCATCGTGCGGCTGCCGCGCTTCAGCGAAGCGCCGGCGGGGGCTCCCGAGCCCACCGCGCAGCCGCCAGCGCAGCCGGTGGGGCGCATGCCGCGGATGCCCGGGCGCGCGCGCCGCGTGCTGGTGGTGGACGATGATTTGGACAACGCGCGGATGATGGCGGAGGTGCTGGGCGAGGAGGGCTACGAAGTGCAGGTGGCGCACAGCCCGGACGTGGCCCTGCGCATCTGGGAGAGGCACCCCTACGACGCCGCGCTGCTGGACGCGGTGATGCCGGAGATGACGGGCTGGGAGCTGGCGCGAGAGCTGCGGCAGCGCACGCCCCATGCGCTGCTGGCCATCGTCACCGGCATGGACGTGCGGGGACAGAACCGCGCGAGCCTGGCGCAGGTGGATGCCGTGTTCCGCAAGCCCATCGACGTGGGCGCCCTGGACGACTTCCTCTCCCAGCACCGGGGCGAAGAGGATCCTGCTGAACACGACACAACGCATTGAGAGGAGCGCCCTCCGGGCGTGGGCGCCCCACTTCAATCGACGGGAAAGTCGTTCCCGAATGCGTGTACGAGGGATGTCGCGGAATTTCTCTCTGCGGCGTATTTCAGCCAGGCCTCCAGTGTCTCAAGGCGACGGTAGAATTCATCCATCTGCTGGTGGGTCATCCGCGCCAGCACGTCATCGAAGGGCGCTTTCGGGAATTGGAGCGTGAGGCGGGGCCCGAACCGACGGGTCTCCGTGTTAAGGACCTGTCTGAAGTTGCGACGGATGGCATTAACGAGGTTGAGCGTCGCCGTGAGGTCGCTTTCTTCTGTTCCTGCCCAGGTGGACTTCTGGCTGGGCTGAAACCATGCGTAGGCTGCAACCGTCAGGCTGAGCCCTGTGGGAGCAGCCCTCCCCTCCGTCGGGAAGTGAAGGTCCTTCCACCGCTTCAGATAGCGGATAACCCGGCGGAACTGAGCTGCCTCATCGCCAGAGAACCGGTCGGCTACGGCCTGGATGAACCCCAGACGGTCGTCAGGCTGCCACTCGCGTTGGCCGTAGGCGGAGTTCTCCTCGCCACGCGCGAGATGGAGCTCCCGCGAGCTTGTCCGTGCCATGACCGCCAAGTCGACGTGATACACCGCCTCGCCCGCTTGTTGGTAATAGACGATAATGCAGGACTTTCGCCACTTTACCAAGTTGGTATGGGGTTTGACGGCATCATAGACCCAGCGCTTGACCTCGACAGGATCGTAAGCGCGGTGGTTGATGTCGAAGACAACGGCGACGTCGATGTCGTAGTCACCATTCAAGGGCTTGATGCCGGTGCCCATAGCGTAGCTGCCCTGGTTGAAGAACTCGAAGGACTTCGGCGCGTTCTCACGCAACCGCTTCAACACGCGGTCCCGCTTTTCGACAAGCTCCGCGTTCTCGCTGAATCGCTTCAATTGGATGGCTTCGTGGAACCGTCGGAAGCATGACTGCATCGACATGGTGACTCCGGGGGGGGCTTTAGCGGACCGTCTGTTCAAAGGCGGAACGGAGGATGGTCAGGACTCCCTTTCCGTCGTGCTCGCGGACGCGGGCCATCAGTTCGGTGAGCGAGAAGTCCGCGCGCGAGCCGTGCCGGAAGAGTTTGCCCTGGTGGTAGGTGGCCAGCTCGGGAACGTTCAGGTGGTCACGGTCGAGCGCGAAGAAGACGCGCTCACCGTGGGTGTGGACATTGGGACCGGCCAGCTCAATGACGGGACGGTTGAACAGCAAGCCGAGAACGAACTCGAGTGACGTCTCGCGTCCTGCTCCCACGCCCCGCTCCAGGAGGAGATACTGCCAGTACCAGATGAGGTAGCGATTGAGCCGTCGGATCTGGAATTCCGTCTGGCTGCGTTCACCATCGTCGAACGCCCACATCGTGTTCGTGGCGATGCGGACCAGGTTCATGAAGAAGGCCCGGACGTCCTCCGCCTCACGAGGATTTTGCAGGAGGGTCAGCGCGTATTCGTGAAGCATGGCCCACACATCCGCCTGGTAATCGATTTCCTCCAGCACCTTGGGGAAGCGCCCGATTTCGCGGCTTGACGATCCGGTCAACGTCTGGGGACCCCGATGGGCGAATTCGTGCAGGGTCAACAACCGCAAAGCACGCTGGCGTGACGGAGCGTCTTCCAGTCGGCGCGCCAGCCGGTCCAGCCAGGCATTATCCAATTGCCACGCCCCCTGCTCGGAGAAGGTGAAGCTGTCGGAGACCGACTGGAGGTCGAGGTCGACAGTCGCGTTGCGCAGGGGCGTATCTCTGAGCGTCGGGAGATGCATCCAATGAGGGGCAACGCCCGCGAGTCCTTTTTTCGCCCCCAGCACCTGCGCAAGCCACGAGGTGGTGGAGATCCTGGAGACCGTGAGCGTGAACCCCTTCATCCGCTCTAGGTCCGCCGCGAGCTGTGCCCGGTCCTCCTGGGCCCGGCGGAGGGCCTCGTCGGTGAGCGGAATGCGTTCCGGCGGAGGCGGCCGGTTGAGAAGAATGGCGGGCGCGTGAAACGCTCCCTGTTCCTGACTGCGGGTGTACTGGTAGGTCTGGATGGCTGGATGCATCGTCGGGCTGATTTGCGTTCCCAACAGGAACGCCATGCCAGGCTGGACGGATGCGAACAGGTGTACGCGCTGGACGCCTGGGAACATGTCGCCCAACACATCCAGAGCCTGCCGGAATGCTCCCGCCACCGCCTGCATCTCCTCCAGCGTGGAGAAGGCGTCCTCCGACGGTTGCTCCAGCGCGATGTCGATCTGCGCGATGGGGTTGGGCACCACCCTGAGCGTCATCTGGGGATCGACGACATGCGAGGTCGAGACCCGGATGATGGCCTCTCCAGGCGTCCGGTCCCGTTCGGAGGGAAGTCGCCCGGGGGCCAGTCGCGCAGCAGGCTTCCCAGGCTCGGAATGCCATCCCCAGGTCCGATGCACGTGATGGTGGGGAATGACCTCGACCTGCCGCCACGTGTGGACACATGCGCCAAGGTAGAGCGTCAGGGGGATGGCCGAAGAGCCCAGGTAGACCACCCGATAGCCGGGGTATTGCTTCAGCTGGGGCTCCAGCCGGGTCTTGAACAGCTGCTCTATCGTGCGGTGGGCCGTGCTCCAGTCCCGAGAACGGATGGCCTGCTGTGCGACCTCCGCCATGTCAATCTCCACCGAGACGCGCGGAAGGATCAGGGCACTGGGTGGCAGTGCCTGGACTGCCTCCTGAGGCGTAACGGGGTGCTGCTCCGGATGGAACAGCAGGAGAAGTCCAGCGGGGGGAGAGAGGGTCGGTTCGCTCATGAAATGGCTTCCTCATTCCTAAAGATGCGAGGCGCGGGAAAACCCATCACGGCGCCGTCGATTTTTTATCCCCCCGGGTGTCCGGTGTCGGACCTGGAGGCCTTGGGGCTGGGCGCTCCGGGGGTGGACCATTAGAGTCCGCGCGTGATTTCCCCGGTGGAACTGGAGCGCCTGCGCCGCAAGGTGGAGGCGGGTGAAGTGCTCAGCGGCGCGGAGCTGGAGGCGCTGCGTGACGAGGCCGCGCGCACGCCCGGACCCACGCTGCGCCTCACCGTGGCGCATGCGCTGGTCAACGCGGACGCGGAGCGCGAAGCCCTGCCGTTGATGCAGTCCCTGCGGCGTGACTTCCCCAAGGACCTCCAGGTGCGCCTGGGGCTCGCGCGAGCGCTGCTGGGATTGGAGCGGCACCGAGAGACGGAAGCGGAGCTGCGCGAAGCGCTGGCCCTGAGCCCTGGTGACCCGGAGGCCCTCAAGGTGCTGGCCGTGCTCGCGCTGCGGCAGGGCGAGGGTGCGCGCGCCCGCGCCTACGTGGCGGAGGCCGTGGAGCGGGACCCCTTCGACGCGGAGGCGAAGCTGCTGCGCGCGGAGCTGGAGGCCGCGGATCTGCCTCCGCTGCCCGCGCCCGAGGAGCAGGTGCTGCGGCCGGAGTTCACCGTCGCGCTCACCGCCGCATTGGGCCGCGCGGGCGTGGCCTTCCGGCGCCAGGGCCGCGACCTGCTGGTGAAGCTGGCCTCGGGGGGCGTGGGCCGCGTGGACGTGGGCTCGCTGTATGCCGCGTATCAGGAGGCACCGGGCACGCAGGGGCTCACCGCGCACGTGGAGGCGCTGGCGTCGAGGCTGGGCGGACTGTCCTCGGGAGTGGGGCCCACGGGGTTGACCCTGGAGGCGCTGCGCCCGGTGCTGCGGCCCCAGGGCTTCGTGGCGGGGACCCAGGGCGCGCTGTTCCGTCCGGGGCCTGCGGAGCTGGAGGTCTTCTACGTCCTGGAGGACGCGGAGTTCGTGCGCTACCTGCCGGCCTCCGCGCTGAAGGAAGCGGGGCTCACGCTCGAAGCGGTGGACGCGGCGGCGTGGCACAACCTGGAGCTGCGGCCCGCGGACGTGCGGCCCGTCGTCATCGACCAGGGCGAGGTGCGGCTGGCGGAGGCGTTCTCGGGCATCTGGGCGGTGGCGGGCGGCGACGGGTATGACGGCGCACGGCTGCTCACGAAGGCCCAGCGCCGCAGGCTGGAGGCTGCCACGGGCGGAGGCCCGCTGCGCGTGAGCCTGGGCCGGCGTGAGGTGGCGCTCCTGTGCCGGGACTCGGACGGTGAATCGGTGCGGCGGCTCGCCGCGCTGGGGCACGCGCCGGACGGCGTGCCCGGGTCGTTCGTCCTGGACGGGGATGCGCTGCGACCGGGCTGAAGAACCTGGTCGTGAAAGGGACGAAGGACCCGATGGCGGGACGATTCATCGTGGAACCGGATGACAGGGCGTGGCACGTGTCCGCCGGCCCGGGGCTGGGCCTGGTCGTGCCGCATGAAGGCCTCTGGCGGCAGCGGCCTTCCCTGCACTTTGAATCCTCCTGGATCCTGGGACTCCGGCTCATGAGTCAGGGACAGCCGCTTTTCTGGATGCGTGTCCACTTCAGGTGGTCCTGCTGCGGTGTCCTGAGAG